>NZ_JBHXFA010000008.1:14342-84037 GCF_042724175.1 Streptomyces sp. NPDC127084 | reverse complement strand
TCTTTTTTATAACCCACCCCCACACAACCCCCCGCGCGCGCGCCCGACCCCCCCCCCCGCTCCCGCGCCGGGGGCCCCCCTTTCCCCGCCCCCCCCATACCGGTGCCGTGGGGCGCTCAGTTGTGTCCGGAGTGCTCGCCGCCCGAGTGCTCACCGCCGGTGGGGTCGGTGTGACCGGTGTGCGAGCCGCCGTTCCCGCTGTCGGGCCGACCGCTGCCGGTGTGCCCGCCGTGCGACGCGCCGGTCTCGACATCCCCGCCGAGCCGGTCGCGGAGCGCCGTGACCACCTTCTCGTCGCCGCTGACGACCCACTTGCGGCCGACCAGATAGGCCCCGCCGTAGTCATTGGCCTCATTGATCCACTCGCGCTGGCCCCGGTCGGTCGCGAAGGTGCTCAGCACATACGCGCCGTCCTTCGTCTCGCAGTTGGCCTGCCGGATTTCCTTGGCGTCCGTGGAGACATTCGGCTTGCAGGAGACCTTGGCCGCGAGCTCCTCCAGGCTGCCCGTCGCCGTCTTGGGCACGTCAGCGGCCTTCTCGTCATCCGGGACACAGCCGGTGGCGGCCGTGACGACGGTGAGGGCGAGCGCGGCCAGGGCTATCGGGGCGGTGCTTCGACGTCGATCCGTACGCATCCGGCCATCCTGCCTGCTCACCCCTCCGGTGTCACCGGGCAACAGGGGTAACTGGCGGTAACGTGCCGCACGGAACACCCCCGCCCACGGGCGCGGGTCAGGGCAGCAGCAGCCAGTCCGCCGCGAGTGCCGCCACCAGGCCGGCGCCCAGCAGCCAGCTACCCAGCCTGGTACGGCCGTGGCGGCTCAGTTCGATGACCACTCCACACAGGATCATGGCCAGTCCGTAGACACCGACCACCAGTACGGACGTACGGCTGGCGAGCCGCACCGCGAGAACGGCGGCCAGGGTCACCAGCAGCGCGGACGCCACGACGATCCGTACCACGCGGGCCTGGCGGGGGGTCATGCCTGTGCGCTCCGGCAGGGTTTCCGGCTCATGCGATTCCCGGGCATCCAGGTCATCCGGAGCCTCCGACTCCGGTACCGGGGCTTCCTGGTCAGATGCGGTCATATCAACGGAGGGTACCCGGAGTGCCTCCCGCGGCCGATCACTGACCACCGATGACCGGCGATGACCGGCCGTTTAGGCTGTTCGCATGACGACCGGGGTTCGCCGCAGGATGGGCGTCGAAGAGCGCAGGCAGCAGCTGATCGGGGTGGCGCTGGAGTTGTTCAGCCACCGCTCCCCCGACGAGGTCTCCATTGACGAGATCGCCACCGCGGCGGGGATCTCACGCCCGCTGGTCTACCACTACTTTCCCGGCAAGCAGAGCCTGTACGAGGCAGCCCTGCGCCGTGCGGCCGACGACCTGGCGGCTCGCATCGTGGAGCGGCACGAAGGCCCGCTCGGCGGAAGGCTGCTGCGGGTGATGCACCGGTTCTTCACCTTCGTGGACGAGCACGGCCCGGGTTTCTCGGCGCTGATGCGCGGTGGCCCGGCGGTCGGTTCCACCCGGACCAACGCGATGGTCGAAGAGGTCCGGAAGGCCGCCTACGACCACCTCATGGCCCACCTGGGCGTCACCGACCCGTCGCCCCGGCTGTGCCTGGTGGTCCGTTCCTGGGTATCGCTCGCCGAGTCGACCGCGCTGATCTGGCTGGACGGCCGGGAGATTCCCCGGCGCGAGCTCGAACGGCAACTCGTACACGACTTCGTGGCCCTGGTCGCCGTACCCGCGGCATACGACCCGTACATGGCGGATGTGCTGGAGCGCCTGCTCGACGGTGAGCCGGCCGACGGCCCCTTCGCCGGGCTGATCAGCCGGATGGCGGCGCTGCTGCCGCAGACGGCGAGCCTGCCGGGGCAGCGCGCCTGAGCCGGCCAGCCTCTCTAGGGCCTGACCAACACTTGGCGTGCCTGCATCGCTAGCTGCGGCGCCCCGACTGCCACTTCCGCCGCCTCACCTTGAGCACGACGCGAGCGCGCCCGGTGCCTACGGCGCCGTTGCAGGCTCAACTACCCGTTCAACCAGGTCAGGGCATTACCTTCGCAGCCTGAGGATCATGCCTGGGAGCTCGCGCGGCATACCCAGTCGGGGAATAGAATGGGGTACACCCGGCAAATGGGTTAGGGGGGTCGGACAGGGCAGGCGTGCAATGGGCAAGCTCAGCGCAACGTGTGGTCAGTGCGGGGCCGAAACCCCGCCCACTGCCCGGTTCTGCCCGGCCTGCGGCAGCCCGCTTGTCGGCCCACCGTCCGAACCGCCCCCTCCGCAGTACTCCCACGAGATCCCGCAGGGCTTCTCGCAAGACGGCAGTTGGAATCCTGACCCCCCGCCCGAGCGTCCGGCCCACCCCCCGCGGGTGGATCACCCCCCAGGCAGCCAGGACCCGCGCCACGAGGATCCGCCGAGGCAACTGGTGGTGCCGACGGGCGGAATGGTGGAGGGACAAGTGCGCGGCATTCAGATGCGGTCCGAGCAGCGGGGGCAGTCGGACTACGAGTCCGTGTGGGCCTTCCGCGTGGAGCGCTACGACGCCGCGGGGCATCGGATGACGCTCGTGCCCGTCGAGATGCGCGGAATCTCGTTCGAGGGCGGACTCAACGAAGGCGACTGGGTTCGGGCCCACGGCAGGATGAAGGCTGGGACCTTCCGCGCCACACGGCTCGAGAATCTGACCACCGGCGCGGTCGTCCGCGCCAAGGGGACGCCGAAGGTGCTCCTCGTCCTTGCCGGCGTCTTCTTCACCGCCATCGCGGTGTGGATCGCCTGGGTGTTCTTCCAGATCATCACCGCGCCCACGGGGCCGCCTCCGGACTGGCCGCCCTGACCGCGCACGGAGGCAACGATGGGGATCGAAGAGTTCACGGCCGCGGACCTCGACCACCTCCAGCGCGCGGGGTTCGAGCCGCCCGACCCCGGCCCCGGAGCCCGCTTCACGGAGGCTCCCCCTGAACTACGCGGTCTCATAGGAGTCAGCAGCATCGGACGACTGCACAAGGATGCGTCCGCGCGCCTCGACTCGCGTGCGACCGGCAAGGACGACGCCGCTCCCCCCACCCGGGACCTGCTGGTCAGTCTGTACCAGTGCAAGGTTCCCCTCGCCTTCGAGGTGGGTGGGGAGTCCGGTCGCGCACGCATCCGGTTCGGGACGTGGCTGCCTGCCGGTGGCGCCCCGTCAACGGTCGAGCGGAACCGCCGTCTTCTGGAGACCTCGTTGCGGACGCTCTATCCGGTTCTGGACCTGACCGACGGCGAGGACCCGACATTCCCACCAGCAGCCGCCCCGTGGCCGTGTGGCGGATTCGTGCTCGGCGTGCCGACCTCCAAACCCCCGGACGAGAACGACGGCGTCCGCCAGATCGACCGGCTCCTGCGTGCGCTCGGCCACACCCGCTGGTCCGCGCTTGTCCTCGCCCAGCCCGTTGGCGAGGGTCTGATACGCAACCTCAAACTGCAAGTCATCAACCAAATGCGGAGGGCGCAGACCACCGCGAAGCTCGGCGGGGTACCGAGCCCTCTCGCCGACCACTACGTCGCTCTGCTCACCGCCCAGTTGAAGAGTCTCAGCGACGCCCAGGGCACCGGAGCCTGGCGTACCGCCGTGTACCTCCTGGGTGACGCGGAAAGTTACGCGCAGGTCGCCAGCCTGTGGCGAGGGCTGTTCTCCGGCGAGCGCTCACTGCCCGAGCCGGTGCGGGTCTGGGATCGCGAGGAGGTGCCCGCCCTGACCCAGGCCTGGGCGCTGCCCGACCCGCCCGCGTCGGCCGAAGGGGCTTCGGCAAGCCAGTACCAGCACCCCTTCCAGCACCAGTCGCTGCTCAGCTCCGCGCAGCTCGCGGCGTACGTGCACCTGCCCACTGTGGAAACCAGCGGGTTCTCCATCACGGAAGTTCCCGAGTTCGACGCCGTGCCCCCTGCCGTGCACGCCGACTCGTTGCTCGTCGGATCCGTTGTCGAACGACGGCGGGTCACTGCCATCCCCTACGGCATCCGTACGTCCCAGCTGACCCGCCACGCCTTCGTCACCGGCGTCACGGGCTCCGGCAAGACGAACACGGTGTTCCATCTGCTGCGCCTCGCCACCCGGCTCGGCATCCCCTTCCTGATCCTCGAACCCGCCAAGACGGAGTACCGCGTGCTGCTTCGGGACGAGGAAATCGGGAGCCGCCTCCAGATCTTCACCCTCGGCAACGAAACCGTCTCGCCGCTGCGCCTGAACCCCTTCGAAGTGCCCGAGGGGATTCCCGTGGCAGTTCACCTGGACCTGCTCCGGTCGGTCTTCAACGTCAGCTTCGGCATGTGGACCCCTCTCCCCCAGGTACTGGAGACCGCTCTGCACGGCGTCTATGCCGACCGGGGCTGGGACATCACCTCCGGAACCAACCGGCGCCTGGACGCGGACGGTGATCGCTCGCTCGCCTTCCCGACCCTCACCGACCTCGTGCGCAAGGTAGAGGAGCTGGTCCCCCGTCTCGGTTACGAGGAACGGGTCACCAGTGACCTGCGAGCAGCCCTGCGCACCCGGCTGAACAGCCTGCGGACCGGGGGCAAGGGCACGATGCTGGACGGCAGACGGCCCTTGTCAATGGACGACCTGCTTGGACGGCCTACCGTCCTGGAGCTGGAAGGCATGGGGGACGACGACGACAAGGCGTTCATGATGGGCCTGCTGCTCATTCGGCTGGCCGAACACCGCCGCGTTCAGGGCGACGTGGAGGGCTTGCGACACCTGCTCGTGATCGAAGAGGCGCACCGGCTCCTCGCCGGGGCCACGGCGGGCGGCAGGCGCGGCGACGAGGCGGAGGGAGACGTGAAGGGGAAGGCAGTGGAGACCTTCACCCACATGCTGTCCGAGATCCGCGCGTACGGGCAGGGAGTCGTGGTCGTGGACCAGGTCCCGACCAAGCTCGCGGCCGACGTGCTGAAGAACACCAACCTCAAGCTGGTGCACCGGGTCGTCGCCGGAGACGACCGGAAGCTGCTCGGGGCCAGCATGGCGATGAACCCTGCGCAGAGCCTGGCCCTGGCCACCCTGCCGATCGGTCGGGCCGCGGCGTTCAACGATGGCGAGGACGCCCCGCTGCTCATCCAGGTACCGCGGTCCAAGGGCGGTTCGGGCACCTGGCCGTCGCACCCGGAGGTACGAGAGCACATGGCCGCGCACAGCGCCTACGTGCCCCAGTCCGAGCTGCTCTCGGCATCGGCGGCGTGCGATCACCGATGCCTGGCCACGGAGCGGGCATGCGCGGCCGCGCGGGCCGCGGTGCTGGAGCCGACGGTGTTTCGGACGCTGGGCCGAGTGGCACTGTCGGCCGTCCTGAGCCCGGGCGGTCTGGAACGCACCTGGCAGGACATGGAGGCCACGGTCGAGCCACGCCGACCGCGTGACCTGGACCGTCGCTCCTTCCTCGGCTGCCTGGCCCGGCACGGCGCCTGGCACCTGGCCGACGTCCGCGGCGCCCGGGCCGGATGGACGTACAGAGAGGCCGGAGAAGTCGCGGCGCTGCTCGATGCCGCGCTGACGGGACACCTGGCGGGCAGACAGACCCTGGACGAGGTGGCCAGGCTCCGGTTGGTGCTGCTGGCCCTCCAGGGCGGCGGCCCGGGGCCCTTCGAGGGCTGCGGTCGTATCTGGGGCGGCAGACCGGGGCCGTGCCTGTGCGCTCTGCCAGTGGCCGAGCTGGTGGCGGAGGGAGCGTTCTCGGATATGTGGAAGGAAGCCCGTGAGGCCGACCGGGCCGCGCCGGAGGGACGCCGGGCGGCCGTGTGGGAAGTCTGCCAGGACGCCGCCTACCAGCTGGTGGAGCTGCCGGAGGACGACGGCTCGCCGGACCTGGCGACGCAGTTGCGGTGGACCGCCGACCGCACGGCCCTGTGCTTCGCACAGCAGATGTTTGCCGCCGAGACCTGGGCCCATCCGGCGACGGCCCGGCGAGCGCTCACGGAGCTACTGGGCCTGGCGGAACTCGCGGAAGGAACAAGGCGGTGACGAGGGGCAGATTGTCGGACACGGACGACAAGGGCAAGGACAAGGACAGGGACAAGGACCAACCGCGCTCAGGGAGCAAGGATCGCGGCATCGAAACCAGGATGTCGGGCGGCGACTCGTCCCAGGGCCCGTCGAGTTCGGACGCGGGCAAGCACGGCGTGAGCGAGTCGTCCGTGTCCTCCGCCTGGGGAGGCTGCGGCGACCAGACCACGAAGAGCGAGACGAAGACCCCCGACGGTGGCACCGACAAGACGACCACGACGCAGAAGCAGGACGGCACAGTCGTCACGTCGACGGACCACTTCGACGCCAAGGGCGATTTCACAGGCTCGACCACCGTCACGCAGACGACCGATCTGGGCAAGGGAACGATCACGACGGGCTCCGTGAACAAGGACGCCAACGGCAAGGAAACCAGCAGCGAACACAACGTGGCCCAGTACACCGACGGCACCTGGTCGGACACGACCTCGCGCACGGAGCCCGCAAAACAATCCGGAGATTCAACCGGACGTACTCCAGAGAAAACCGGCGGGGATGCTGCACCGTTTTCCGGTCACGCAAATGCGAAGGGGGGAGACGAAAAAGCAAAGGGGGGAGGCGAGAAGGTCGGGGAACAAGGCAGGATCGTCAATGCCTTCAGGGACGCGGAAGGAAATCTGCACACGGTCCGCGAAACGCCATCCGGCGGAACCGTCGAGAGCTGGCAGGTAAAAAGGGGCGGAGAGCTGCACACCATTTCAATATCGAAGGACAAGGACGGGAAGGTCACCGGAAGCTCGGACTCGTGGCAGGCACGGGACGCCAACGGGGTCATGCACTCCTACAAGAACGAGTTCGACGCCAAGGACCGCTTGACGAAGCAGACGGACACGTTCCGCGGCGAGGACAAGAACGTCCACCACAAGACGGTGGAATACGACGGCAAGGAAGGCACGCGCGTCTCGGACAGTTGGACGGACAAAGGAAGATGGCACGTCGACAGCAAATACTTCCAGGGCAAAGACCTGGACAAGCACATGACCGAGCACATCACTATTTCACCTGACAAGCAGGGAAACAGTCATCTTGTCACGGAGAAATTTGACCGGAATGGCAACAAGATCGAGACTTCCGACAGATGGCAAACGAGGGGCACGGACGGAAAGTTTCATGAGCACGAGAAAACCGAGCGGCTCTCCCGCTGACAATGCTTCCGTCTCTCGACAGTCCCGTCGCACACCGTCCTTTGACAGCGGTTGTGTCGCTTCGAGTGCGAGCCGGAACAAGATGCTGCGGCCGTAGCCGGCATCGGCCACGATCACCGGCAGGCCCTGCGCGACCAGCCGGTCCGGCAGACTCAAAGCCAGACGGCCTCCCCAGGCCTGCGGCGGGGCCCCACCGCATGCGATCGCGTCCCCTCGGCCCCTACGGGCCTGGGGAGGCCCCACCCCCTCGGCCCCTACCGGCCCGAGGCAGACCCCACCCCCTCGGCCCCTACCGGCCCGAGGGAGGCCCCATGCACTGAACGCGGCCCCGTCCTGCGGGCGGACGGCGTCATTTGTCAGACACGACCTGGCTAGGCCGTTTCAGCCGCGCGTGAACACCGCGACCGTGCGGCCCGGCACCGTGAAGGTCCCCGAGTCACTCGCGTACGAGGCCGACTTCACGACGGTGTCGGCGCCCGCGGCCTGCACCGGGTGCAGGGCGTACGAGGTGCCCGCGAGCGCGTCGACCCGCTGCCTCTGCGTCGTCGGCGTGGCGTTGAAGACCACCACGAGCTTCCCGAGCCGCATGGTGATCACGCCCGGTGTCTCGTCCGTGCCGGAGAGCGGGAAGGACAGCGCCGACTGCACGGCGTCCGCCGTGCCGAGTCCGAACACCGGCTCGCCGGTCCGGATCCGCAGCAGATCGCGGTACGCGGCGGAGGCGCCGGAGATCTGGTCGCAGCCGGGGCTGAGCGCCGCGGTGGTCAGCAGCGGCTTGGCATAAGGCCATTTGGACTGGTTGTCCGCCGCGGGCGGCAGCCCCCGGCCGAATCCGTTGCCGTCGCGGCAGTCCCAGTGCACGGCGTTGAACCAGTCGCCGCTGTCATAGGAGTTGCGGTCCAGCGACTTCGAACGGAGCAGGTCCGAGCCCGCCTGGGAGAGCGCCGGCCCCTGGGAGAGGGCCGCCGTCGCCATGGCCAGCACCTGCATCCGCGCCCGGTCCGCCGCCGTGACCGTCGGCGGGAGTTTGTACGCGAGCGCGTCGTACAGGGTCTCGTTGTCATGCGCGTCGGCGTAGGCGAGGGCGTCGCCGGGCGCGGAGGCGTATCCGGCAGGGGCGCCGTTGTAGTCGACCTCGGAGCCCTTGACCGTGCGTCCGCTGGTGTCGGTGAAGGTGTACGAGGCGAGGTTCCCCGACAGCCCGACCTTGATCAGGTCCTGGTAGTGCAGCAGTCGGGCCCGCTGCTCCTCCGGGCTGCCGTTGGCCTTGGAGGCGCCCGGTTCGGTGAACAGCCCGGAGGCGAAGCCCCGGATCCCCGGGTCCTCGTCGAACGGCCCGCCGCCGCGTACGGCGTCGCGTGCCCGGTCGGAGAAGGTGGCGACGCCGGTCCCGGCCATGTTCTTCTGGGTGGCCTGGACGAAGCGGGCGTCGTCGGCGATCTCGCCGAAGTTCCACCCCTCCCCGTACAGCACGATGTTCCTGCCGTCGACGCCGTCCTTGGCCATGGTGAGCGCGTCGAGTGCCTTGCGGACGGCGAGGATGTTGGACTTGGGGTGGTGGCCCATGAGGTCGAAGCGGAAGCCGTCGACCTTGTACTCCCTGGCCCAGGTGACGACCGAGTCCACGACGAGCTTGCCCATCATGGTGTTCTCGGGGGCGGTGTTGGCGCAGCAGGTGGAGGTGGCCACGCTGCCGTCGGCGAGCAGCCGCTGGTAGTAGCCGGGCACGATCCGGTCCAGTACGGACTTGTCGTCCTGGCCGCTGGCGACGGTGTGGTTGTAGACCACGTCCATGACCGTGCGCAGTCCGGCGCCGTTCAGACCCTGCACCATCTGCCGGAACTCGACCGTGCGGCGGGTGCCGTCGGGGTCGGAGGCGTACGAGCCCTCGGGGACGGTGTAGTGCAGCGGGTCGTAGCCCCAGTTGTAGGCGTCCTTGGCGGCTGCCTTGGTGACGCAGGCCTGCTGTTCGTCGGAGTCGGGGGCGTGGGCGGTGAGATCGCAGTCCGGGGTGGTCTGGCCGGACCTCTTCTCGGGGATGGTGCCGATATCGAAGGCGGGCAGCAGATGGACGTACGAGGTGCCGCTGTCCGCGAGCCGCTTCAGGTGCTTCATACCGGCGGACTCGCGGTCGGTGAAGGCCAGATAGCCGCCCGGGTGCTTCGCGGTGCGGTCGGCGACCGAGAAGTCGCGGATGTGTAGCTCCTGGATCTGCGCGTTCCGCAGCGGCACGGCTGTGGGCTTGCGGAGTGCGGACCAGCCCTCGGGGGCGAGCCGGGGATCGGCGAGGTCGGTGACGAGGCTGCGGGCCGAGTCGGTGGTGAGCGCTGTCGAGTAGGGGTCGGTGACCTTGTTGGTGACGAGTCCGCGGACGCTGGGCGCCCAGACGGTGACGGCGTAGCGGTAGGGCTTTCCACGCCAGCTCGCCGGGCCGGTGACGGACCAGACGCCGGTGGTGTCGTCGCGGCGCATCGGCACGGTCCGGCCGTCGAGTTCGAGCGCCACCGCGCGGGCGGTCGGTGCCCAGACGGAGAGGGTCGGACGGCCCTTGTGGAACACCGGTCCGAGCGCGGCGTCCTCGGCCTCGCCCGCGTACAGGTCGTCCAGCACGCCGGGGATCTGCACCCCGGTCGCGGCGAGCAGGGCGCCCGCTTCGTTGCGCTGGGTGGCGATGAGCTGGCCGCGCAGGGCATCGCGTACCCGGTCGCGGTCGCGCGGGTCGACGGTGAAGGCCGGGTAGTCCTTGAGGTGCGGGTACTCGGCCTGCTGGGCGTCGCTGAGGGCGGCGGGGGTGAGGCGGAGCCACTGGCCCTCGTCGTTCAGCGCGCCGTCCTTGATCTCGATGCCGCCGTGCGGGGCGTAGACGAGCTGCTGGCTGGTGGCGTCGGTGGACTTCACCTTCCAGACGACGGTGCCGCGGTCGATGAACTGGGCCTCGGCCTTCGCCAGGTCGAGTGAGGGCGCGCCGCCTGTCTGCGGGAGCAGATACTTCTGCTGCCCGGCGAGCATCCATACCTCCCGGCCGTGGTTCGCGAAGGACAGCGACTGGTCGTTGGGCAGGTCCTTCTGGTCGCCCTTGTGGACGATGTAGCTGAGCGAGGTGGCGCCTTGGGCGAGCGGGACCTCGAAGGTCACCCCGTAGGCGTCCTGGCGTACCGGCATCAGCGGCTTGGACCAGTCGGTGGGTTCGGCGGCACCGGTCCAGGTGTGCAGACCCCAGCCGTCGTAGTCCCCCTCCGCCCGCTGGTAGTGCAGCACGGCTTTCGAGGTGTCCTGCGGCGGGTAGGCGCCGTCGGGTGCGGTGTCGGACTGGCCGTCCTGACCCTCCGCGATCCAGACCTCGCCGGTGCGGCCGAGGTCGATGGTCCGCTGGGGTCCTTCGGCGGTGCCGTCCTTCTCCACGGTGTACGGGATGGTGGCGGCGCCTTCGGGGACCTTGACCCAGGCGAAGGCGCCGTAGGCGTCCCGGCCGGTGAACGCGGCGGTGGTCCCGCCCGCCTTGAGCCGCACGCCGTCGTAGTCCCCTCCCCCAGGGCCTCCGGCCTGGGAGGTACCACCGGTCCGCTTGTAGTGGACCACGGCGTAGTCGCGCTGGACGGCCGTCGGCTTCGCGGGCGGCGGGACGCGGCCCGCCGTGGTCGATGCCAGTGCGCTCGCCGTGCGGCCGAGGCTGTCGACAGCCACCGCCTTGTAGCGCAGCGGGGTGCCGGAGGGGGCCGTGATGTGCTGGGTGACCTTGTAGGGGGCGTGGTCGGCGGTGCCGAGGGTGCGCCACTCGCCGTTGCCGGCCTGGGCGGCGAACACCACCCGGTTGAGCTGCCCGCCCTGGACATCGGCGGTGAGCTCGACGGTGCCGGTGGCCCCGGCGGCCGGGGCTTTCAGGGTCAGGGACGGCTTGGCGGCGGGTGCGGCGAGCGGCTCGGTGGCGCGGAGCACCAGCGAGGACAGCGCGGGCACGGTGACGGTGATCTTCCCGTCCTCGGCACGGACGGCGCCGGAACCGCCGTACAGCAGGCGGAAGCCGGCCGAGTCCACGGGCAAGGTCACGGTCTTCGGGGCGGTGGCGTTGTTGGTGGCGACGACGTACTCGACGCGCTGCCTGGCGTCCGTACGGGAGAACGCGTACACGGACTTCCCCGCGCCCGCGGCGTGCCGCTCCTGCTGTATGCCGTCGCGCAGTGCCGGGTGCTGCCTGGTCAGCTTCGCGAGCGCGGCGATCGAGCGGTAGACCGGGTGCGCGGGATCGTAGGCGTCTTCGGCGTGGGTGCGGTCGGTGCCGAGCTGTTCGTCGTCCAGGTAGTCGGCGGTCTTCGACGCGAAGAGGGTCTGACGGGCGTCCTTGTCCCCGCCCGCGCCGGTGAAGCCCTGCTCGTCGCCGTAGTAGACCACCGGGTTGCCCCGGCTGAGGAACATCAGCTCGTTGGCGAGCCGGGCGCGCTTCAGCAGCTCGGCGTCGTCCGCGCCGGGGTTGTCCTGCATGAGGAAGGAGCCGACACGGCCCATGTCGTGGTTTCCGAGGAAGGTCACCTGCTCATAGGCGTTGGCCTTGTCGGTGGTGTAGCGGTAGTCGTCGCCGAACACCTTCGCGAGTCGTCCGGCGTCGGCGCCTTGGGAGGCGTACGCGCGGACCGCGTCCTGGAAGGGGAAGTCGAGGGTGGCGTCCAGCCGCCCCCGGGTGACATAGGGAGAGGTGACGGCGGTGTCGGCGGAGTAGACCTCGCCGAACATGAAGAAGTCGTCCCGGCCCCGCTTCGCCGCGTAGGCGTCGAGCGCGGTGGCCCACTGGGTCCAGAAGTCCAGGTCGACGTGCTTGACGGTGTCGATACGGAAACCGTCGATGTCGAAGTCGCGGACCCACTTCTCGTAGATCTTCTCCATACCGTCCACGACCTCGGGGCGCTCGGTCCACAGGTCGTCAAGACCGACGAAGTCGCCGTACTCGGCGCTCTCCCCGGCCCAGGTGGAGTCCCCCCGGTTGTGGTACATGGCGGGGTCGTTGAGCCAGGCGGGGACCTTGGAGATCCGGCCCGGACCCTGGACCGGGGTGTACGGGAAGGAGTCCGCGTCCACCCTCCCGACCCCCGCCCGGTCGTCGAAGGGGCGGCCGTCCTTGTCCAGATAGGGGTACGCCCCCTTGGGGCGGTAGCCGTACTTCTTCTCGGCGTAGTCGACGGTGTCGGCGGTGTGGTTGGTGATGACGTCGAAGAAGACCTTCATGCCCTTGGCGTGGGCCTTGTCGATCAGTTTCGCCAGGTCGGCGTTGCTGCCGAAGTGCGGGTCGACCTGGGTGAAGTCGGTGATCCAGTAGCCGTGGTACCCGGCACTCGCGTCCTTGCCCGCGCCCTGCACGGGCCGGTTCTTGAAGATCGGGGCCAGCCAGATGGCGGTGGTGCCGAGGCCCTTGATGTAGTCGAGCCGCTGGGTGAGCCCCTTGAGGTCGCCGCCCTGGTAGAAGCCCTTGTCCTCGGGGTCGTGGCCGGTCTCCAGCCGCGAACCGGTGAGTCCGCCGCGGTCGTTGGCCCGGTCGCCATTGGCGAAACGATCCGGCAGGACGAAGTAGAACTGCTCCCGGGTCAGGTCGTGGCGGCTCGGCTCGGCGGCGAGCTTCGCGTCGCCGGGAGGGGCCGGCGGCTTGGCCGCCGCGGCGGGTACTGCGGGCGCGAGCGCCGCGCACAGGGCGGCGGCGAGCGTGGCCGCGACTGCTCGGCGCCGGCCGCGCAGGGGGCGTATCACAGGGGCTCTCCGAGGATCGTGGGTGGTGCGCCGCTCCGCGCGCAGCGGGGTCGAGAGCGCGCGGAGCGGCGGTTCAGGGGTGGGACTCAGCTACGTGGCGGTTCAGGTGCGGTTCGGTCGCGGTCACTCGCGCCAGGTGTCGTTCAGCGTGACCGTGCCGCTCGCGGGCACGGTGGCCGTGCGGTCGGCGCCGCTCTCCCAGACGACGCTGCCGTTGCCGTCCTTGCGGATGTACTTGTACGCGAAGGCCGTACCGGCGGGCAGGCTGACGTCGAGCTTCCACACGGGGTAGCTCGCCGGGTCCAGCTTCAGCGCGCCGCCGGTGTTCCAGTTGCCCAGGGCCGCCTGGTCGCCGGTGACATAGATGTTCTCGCCCCACGCGGTGGTGGCGTTGACACCGAACGAGGCTCCCGCGGCACCTGTCGAACCGCCGCAGTTCCGCGCACCCGTGTGCAGCGCGACGGCGGTGCCGGCGGCCAGGGTCCGGGTGAACTGCCCCGCCGCGTTGACCGTGACGCCCGTACCGGACTGGATGTCGCAGTACGCGCCCGCCGGCAGCGAGGTCTGGAAGGTCCGGGTCAGCGACGCCGGCTCGTGGTTGATGGCCACATACGCCTTGTCGCCGCGCCCGAACGCGATGGCGTCCCCTCCGTTGTCCCACCAGTTCGTGACGCCCTGACCGTGGGCCACGTTCCTGAAGGCGACCATCGAGGAGATCTCACGCCAGGCGTGCTGGCACTTCCAGCCGTCGCTGTAGCAGGCGTTCACCGTGCCGCCGTTCGGCGGTCCGGCTTCCCGGTCGTACCACTCGTAGCCGGAGTGGATATCCGGGGAGCCGTAGGGCCAGGCCAGCATGAAGACGTTGGCGAGGGTGTAACTCGCGCCGTCCTTGTAGCTGAGGGTGTCACCGCCGCGCTCGGTGTCGTGGTTGTCCACGAAGACGGCGGACCGGCCGCTCGCCATATGGCCCCAGCCCTCGCCGAAGTTCCTGAGATAGGCGAGCTTCTCGCTGGTGAAGACCCGCTTGAGGTCGCGGGCATAGCGGAACTCCTGCACATCGCCGTTGCCGAGGTACTCGCTGGGCGAGACCGCCTCACCGGTGCCGTGGATGGCCTCCTGCTTCCAGTAGGCACCGGGGTCGCTGAGCTTGGCCTTGATGGCCGCGAGGTCGGCGGCCGGCATGTGCTTGGCGGCGTCGATCCGGAAGCCGTCCACACCCAGCGACAGCAGGTCGTTGAGGTAGCCCGCGATCCTGGTGCGGACGTACTCCTCGCCGGTGTCGAGATCGGCGAGCTGGACCAGCTCGCAGTTCTGGACGTTGGCGCGGTTCCGGTAGTCGGTGATCTGCGTGATGCAGTCGTCCATGTCCGAGGACGAGTACAGGCCGGGGTAGGCGTACTTCGTATACGGCGAACCGCCCGTGCCCGTACCGCTTCCAGCGGCCATGTGGTTGATGACGGAGTCGGCGACGACCTTCACGCCCGCCGCGTGGCAGGCGTTCACCATCGCGGAGAACGAGGCGCGGTCACCGAGCCGCCCCGCTATCCGGTAGCTGACGGGCTGGTAGGACGTCCACCACTGCCCGCCCTGTATGTGCTCCTGGGGCGGGGAGACCTGAACGTATCCGTAGCCGGCCGGCCCGAGCGTCTCACCGCACGCACGGGCGACCGAGTCAAAGCGCCATTCGAAGAGGACGGCGGTGACATCCTTACTGCCTGGCGGGGCCGCCTGCGCGGCTCCCGGTGGCGTGAGCACCACTGTCGCCGCACCTGCCGCGAGGGCGAGGGCGGCGGCCAGGGTTCTGCCGGCCATGTGGTTCCTCCTGCGGCTCAGGAAGGGGAATGGGGTTGTGAGTCGGAGCGGAGGGCCCGGTGGGGATGGGGATTGAATGTTCTTGCTGCAAGAATGCAAGACCCTCTGTGCAGGTGACCGTAGGGCCAGCGGGTCCAAGGGTCAACAGTTTCGACATCTGCGGGACTCATGGAAGACATGAGCCCGCAAGAAATTGCACTGACGGAAGGGAGGCATCCCGGCACAGCTCCCCCACACCGCACGCCCTGGCCGTGCCGCATACGACCACCGGACGTTCGATCGCGCGACCGCCCTCGTCGGCACCGCGAGCGCACCGGCCGAGCCATCCGCAGAGTCCACGCCGCCGTCCGGGCGGCCCACCGGAACCCGGGCGGCAGCCACAGCGCCGCGCGCCCCCTCACGCACAACAACGAAGCCGACGCCGAGTCCGCTGGGGACCCGTGCACCTTCATCAGCTCACCGCCAGAAACGATATCGCCCCTCACGAGAAAGAGGTATCATTCACTGAACTGAAGTGTCGCGAAGGGAGCCATTCACATGGCGAGAACCGTAATCGACCTGGATGAGAACATGGTGGCCGAAGCCATGCGCATCTTCGGCACCAAGACGAAGGCAAAGGCCGTTCGCCTCGCTATGGAGGACTCCGTCAAGCGCCATCTGCGACAGGAAGGCTTCGACGCCATCGACTCCGGCGAGCTCGACTTTAGCGAGATCATCGAGAGCACCGGCCCCCGTAATGCCGACGGCTCACTCAAACACAAAGGCGACTGCGGCGGGGGCCACGCCGCCTGATGCAGGACCGATATCTGGTCGACAAGTCCGCCCTCGCCCGCTGGGCGAAGCCAAGTGTCAGGGAAACCCTCCGGCCCCTCCACGAGCGCTACCTGCTCGTCGTATGCCAGCCCACCGAGTACGAGATGATCCACTCGGCACGGGACAATGCGGATGCAATGCGCATCAGCACTTGGCTCCACGGTTTCGACTACCTGCGCGCGGACGACGACGTCTTCACCCAGGCCCTGGAAGTCCAGCGTCACGCGCTCAACGCGGGTTTCCACCGCGCCCTTTCACTCCCCGATCTGCTCATCGCCGCCACTGCGGAGCTGAACAGGCTGACGATCCTCCACTACGATGGCGACTTCGACATGATCGCCTCCCTCACCGGACAGCCCACCAAATGGGTCGTCCCACCAGGCACCGCCGACCACTGACGTCCCACCGACGCCCTGCCGTACGGAGGCCGCGAGGCGCGGCGGCCGGGGCCGCCGGCTCAGCGCGACGGCCGGGCCGTCGAGCCCCGTACCACCAGCTCAGGCTGGAACAGGTACTCCGTGGTGGGCACCGGATTGCCCCGGATCTCCTCCAGCAGGGCACCCACCGCCGTCGATGCCATCGCGTGCACCGGCTGGCGCACCGTGGTCAACGGCGGGTCGGTGAAGGCGATCAGCGGGGAGTCGTCGTAACCGACCACCGACACGTCGCCCGGTACGTCGAGTCCCCGCTCGCGGACGGCGCGGATCGCGCCGAGGGCCATCATGTCGCTGCCGCAGACGATGCCGGTGCAGCCGGCGTCGATCAGTTCGGCAGCCGCGGCGTGGCCGCCTTCGACACTGAACAGGGTGTGGCGGACATACCGTTCGGCGCCCGGCCCCGCCGTGGCGAGGAAGCCCTCCGTCTTGCGGCGGGACGGCACATAGCGGGCGGGGCCGACCGCGAGGCCGATCCGCTCGTGGCCCAGTTCGGCGAGATGGCGCACCGCCATGGCGGCGGCCATCTGGTCGTCGGCCGAGACGAAGGCTGCCGAGATCCGCTCGTTGTGGCCGTTGACGAGGACGAACGGGACCTTGCGGGCGGCGAGTTCGGCGTAGCGGGCGGGATCGGCCGAGGTGTCTGCGTGCAGCCCGGACAGGAAGACGATGCCGTCGACACCGCTCTCCTCCAACTGCTCCACCAACTCGTCCTCGGTGGCCCCGCCGGGCTGCTTGGCGCACAGCAGCGGGGTGTAGCCGTGCCCGCTCAGCGCCTGCTCGACGACCTGCGCGAACGCCGGGAAGATCGGGTTGGTGAGCTCGGGCACCACCAGACCGACCAGTCCGTCGCCGCGTCTGCGCAGCCGTACGGGGCGCTCGTAACCGAGTATGTCGAGCGCCGCCAGCACCCGGGTCCTGGTGGCGGCCGACACGCCCGGTTTGGCGTTGAGCACCCGGCTGACCGTGGCCTCGCTGACGCCCGACTGGGCCGCGAGGTCCGCGAGCCGAGGAGCGGCCACCCCCGTGCCACCGCTCCTCGGCCGGGGGACGGTCACACCGTCCACCACACCGTGCTGTCCGCGGGCAGCACGGCGGTTCCGTCCGTCACCGCGACTGGGCCGGCGGCCAGCAGCAGGGTGCCGGGGACGGGCAGTTCCACGTCCGAGCCCGTGGTGTTGGTGGTGCAGACGAAGCCGTCGCGGGCCAGGGCGAGTACGCCTTCGGGCGCGTCCAGCCAGGTCACCGCGTCACCGGCACCCAGGCCAGGGTGCTCGCGGCGGACCGCGAGCGCCGCCCGGTACAGCTCCAGCGTCGAACCCGGCACACCCGTCTGCGCCTCCACACTCAGCTCACCCCACACCTCGGGCTGCGGAAGCCAGCTGCCGCCGCTGCCGAAACCGTACGACGAACCGGACCGGGTCCAGGGGATCGGCACACGGCAGCCGTCGCGGAACCCGTCCTGCCCCTCGGCACGGAAGAACGACGGGTCCTGGCGCACCTCGTCGGGCAGGTCGGTGACATCGGGCAGGCCGAGCTCCTCGCCCTGGTAGATATACGCCGATCCCGGCAGCGCCAGCATCAGCAGCGTCGCCGCGCGTGCCCGCCGCAGGCCGAGTGCGCGGTCGCCCTGCTCACGGAGCTGGGTGCCGAGGCCGGGCGGGTTGCCGAAGCGGGTGGCGTGCCGGGTGACGTCGTGGTTGGACAGCACCCAGGTGGTGGGGGCGCCGACGGGGCGCATCGCGGCGAGTGAGCCGTCGATGACCTCGCGCAGCTCCTTCGCGTCCCAGTTGGTGGTGAGGTACTGGAAGTTGAAGGCCTGGTGCATCTCGTCGGGGCGGACGTAGAGCGCGGTGCGCTCGACCGTCGGGGTCCAGGCTTCGGCGACGAGGATGCGCTCGCCTTCGTACTCGTCCAGGATCCGCCGCCAGGAGCGGTAGATCCCGTGCACTCCGTCCTGGTCGAAGAACGGCATGACGTCGTTGCCGAGCAGCTTGAGCTGGTCGCTGCCGCCGATGTCGGGCAGGCCGGGGGCCTTGACCAGGCCGTGGGCCACGTCGACGCGGAAGCCGTCGGCGCCCAGGTCCAGCCAGAAGCGCAGGATCGAGCGGAACTCGTCCTGGACGGCGGGGTGTTCCCAGTTGAAGTCGGGCTGCTCGGGAGCGAAGAGGTGCAGATACCACTCTCCCCCAGCCTCCGGCTGGGAGGTGCCCCCATTGCCGTCCGGCACCCCGACCCGGGTCCAGGCCGGGCCGCCGAAGATGGACTCCCAGTCGTTGGGCGGCAGTTCGCCGTTCTCGCCCTTGCCGGGGCGGAAGTGGAAGCGCTCCCGCAGCCGGGATCCGGGGCCCTCGCGCAGGGCCTGCCGGAACCAGTCGTGCTGGTCCGAGCAGTGGTTGGGCACGAGGTCCACGATGACCCGCAGATCGAGTGCGTGGGCGGCGCGGATCAGCGCGTCGGCGTCGTGGAGGTTACCGAACGCCGGGTCGATGGCGCGGTAGTCGGCGACGTCGTAACCGGCGTCGGCCTGCGGAGAGGCGTAGAACGGGCTGAGCCACACCGCGTCGACGCCGAGTTCCCTGAGATACGGAAGCCGCTCGCGTATGCCGGCGAGATCGCCCATGCCGTCGCCGTTCCCGTCGGCGAAGCTGCGCGGATAGACCTGGTAGATCACCGCGTCCTGCCACCAGCCGGTGTGCGTGCCACTGGTCGGGTGGTGGGCGGGGGCGGCGAGGTGCTGGGTCATTTCATCCCTGGGTGTGATCGGATGCGGAAGTGTGGGGGACCTTGGAATGCGCCGGGGGATCAGCCCTTGACGGCGCCGGCCGAGACGCCGGTCACCAGATGCCGCTGCGCGAAGAGGAACACGATCGCCGCGGGGATGGCGATGAGCACGGACGCCGCGGTCATCGGGCCCCACTGGGCGCCGTACTGGTTCACGAACTTCTGGAGTCCGCCGGCCAGCGTCAGGTTCTCGTCGCCGACCATGAACGCGGAGGCGTAGGCCACCTCTCCCCAGGCGGTGATGAACGAGTAGAACGCCGTCACCGCGATCCCCGGCCTGGCCAGCGGCAGGATCAGCCGCCAGAACGTGCCGAACGGGGTGAGCCCGTCGACCTGGCCAGACTCGTCGATCTCGCGCGGGATGGTGTCGAAGAAGCCCTTCATCATCCAGGCGCAGAACGGCACGGCGATGGTGAGGTAGGTGATCACCAGACCGGCGGGTTCGTTGAGCAGGCCCAGCCGGGACATGATGTTGTAGATCGGCACGATCAGCACCGCGACCGGGAACATCTGGGTGATCAGCAGGGTCCACATCAGCCCGCGCTTGCCGGGGAAGCGGAAGCGGCTGACGGCGTACCCGGTGGTGGCGGCGACGAACACGCCGAGCACCGTGGTGAGTCCGGCGACCAGCAGCGAGTTGCCGAACCAGGTGAGGAACTCGGTGTCGGCGATCAGCTTGCCGTAGTTCTCGAACGTCGTCTCTTTGACGAAGTCGGTGGTGGTCGCGTACTCGGCGGGCTTGAGGGAGGTCAGGAACACCCACAGCACCGGGAAGACCGCGATCACGGACGCGATGACGAGCGTCAGGTGCAGGGCGAGTGAGGCGAGCGGCGAGCGGCGGCCGCGCACCGGGCGCTTCCCCCGTGCGGTCGGGGCGGCGGCCCGTGACGTACCCGGTCGGACCGGGGCGTTGGTCGTCGTGGTCACCAGGTTTCTCCCTGCTTGCGGAGGACTCGTTGGTAGACCGCGGCGAAAAGCATCAGGAGGACGAGGATCAGCACGCCCCAGGTGGAGGACTGGGCGAAGTCGCGCGGGCTGATCTCGAACGAGAACTTGTACGCCTGGGTCACCAGGATCTGGGTGGCCTCACCGGGACCGCCCCGGGTCAGCAGGAAGATCACCGGGAACATGTTGAAGGTCCAGATGGTGCTCAGCAGGATCACCGTGGTGGACACCGAGCGCAGCCCCGGCATGGTGATGTGCCGGAAGCGCTGCCAGGCACTGGCGCCGTCCATCTCGGCGGCTTCGTAGAGCTCGCCGGGAATGGACTGCAGCCCGCCGAGCAGGGCGACCATCATGAACGGGACGCCGAGCCAGACATTGACGGCGATCACGGAGATCTTCGCCATCATGGGATCGTTCAGCCACGGCACGGCGTCGATGCCACCGCCCGCGAGGATCTTGTTGAGCAGGCCGTTGTCCTCGTTGTAGAGGAAGCGCCAGGCGAAGACGGAGACGAAGCCGGGCACGGCCCAGGGCAGGACCAGCACCATCCGGTAGAACGACCGGCCGGCGATCCTGCGGTTCAGGATGTTGGCGAGGGCGAGGCCCAGGCCGAAGGTGACGGCCACACAGGAGACCGTCCACACCAGCGTCCAGCCGAGGGTGCCGAGGAACTGGTCGCCGCTGAGCGCGTCGGCGTAGTTGTCCAGGCCGACGAATTCGTAGGTCGCGGGGAGCTGGTTGACCCCGATGGACCGCTCGACGTTCCGCTCGTTGGCGTCGGTCAGCGACAGATAGACGCCGCGGACGAGCGGATAACCGATGATCACCCCGATCACGATCACCACCGGGGCGACCATGGCCCAGGCGTACCAGTGGGTGGAGAGGGCGCGGCGGAGCTTGCCGGGCGCCGCTGCGGAGTCGCGGCGACGGCCGCGGGCCCTGTTGGGCTCCGCGGCCTTCGCCACCGACTGGCCGCTGGTGTGGACAGCCATCAGTCGGTCTCTTCCCTTACTTCCAGTCCTTGAGGAGCTTGCGGTAGGCGTCGCCCGCCGTCGAGGCTCCCTTCTCGGGGGTGGTCTGGTCGGTGAGGACCTTGGTGTACTCGGTCACCAGCGGGGCGAAGAGGCTGCCGCCCTCGGGGATCCAGGGGCGCTCGACGGCCTTGTCGACGGCCGGCTTGAAGAAGCCGATGATCTGGTCGGCCGCGACCTTCGGCTTGGAGTAGACGGAGGTGCGGGTCGGGAGCAGGCTGAGCTCCTCGGCCACCTGGGTCTGGGCTTCGGCGGAGGTCATGTACTCAACGAAGGCGTAGGAGGCCTCGAGGTTCTTGGACCCGGCGTAGACGGCGAGGTTGTGGCCGCCCTGCGGGGCGCCCTGGCCGGCGGAACCGGCCGGGACCGGGGCGACACCGAGGTTCGCCTTGTCCTTGAACTCCTTGCCGGCGTAGGTGTCGGCGACGGCCCACGGGCCGTTGATCATCATGGCGACCTTGCCGTCCTTGAAGGCCGACTGCATGTTGTTCCAGCCGTCGGTGGCGTCGGTCTTGGCGGCCCCGGAGTCGACCAGGTCCTTGACGACCTTCATGGCCTTGACACCGGCCGGGTCGTCCACCGTGATCTGCTTCTTCTCGGCGTCGACCAGGTCGCCGCCCTCCCCGTAGAGGAAGGACAGGAACCAGTAGGCGTCGTCGCCGCGCAGGTACAGGGCCGTCTTACCGGTCTTGTCCTTGATGGTCTTGGCGGCGGTCTTCAGCTCGGCGATGGTGGTGGGGGCCTGGACGCCGGCCTCCTTGAAGATCTTCTTGTTGTAGAAGATGCCCATGGTGTCGATGACCTGCGGGACGGCGTAGGTCTTGTCCTCGTACTTCGTGGAGGCCGCGGCCTGCTTCAGGAAGTCCGATTCGTCCTTGAGGGCCGCGGTGCCGTCGAGCGGGGCGAGGTAGCCCAGGTCGGCGAACTCGGGGGTCCA
Source organism: Streptomyces sp. NPDC127084 (assembly GCF_042724175.1). Lineage (NCBI taxonomy): Bacteria > Bacillati > Actinomycetota > Actinomycetes > Kitasatosporales > Streptomycetaceae > Streptomyces > Streptomyces sp. NPDC127084. Next base: position 62,350 of record NZ_JBHXFA010000008.1, on the reverse strand, counting down.
GGCGACCTCGGAGCGGATGACGTCAGGGGCGCCGGAGCCGGACTGGGCGGCGTTCTTGAACTTGTTCTGCGCCTCACCGAAAGGCACGTTCACATACTTGATCTTGACGTCGGGGTGCTTCTTGGTGAAACCCTCGGCCAGCTTCCTGAAGACCTTGTCCTCGCTGCCGACGTTGGACGTGTCCCACCAGGTGACCGTGCCCGACAGCTTGCCGCCCGAGCTGTTCTTCGCGCCCTCACTGTCGTCGCCGCCGCACGCGGTCGCAGAGAGCGCCAGGCTCGCGACCAGAGCGGTGGCCGCTATGCCACGTCGCATGTGAACTCCTTCGATGGGGCCGCACCATCACGGCGGCGCCGATTCGTGGAGGAACGTAACAAGGTTGAAAGAAGACCGAAAGAGCTTGCGAGAGATTTCCGCAAGACGCGGGGATCGTTACATCCGCGTGTCCTCAAGGTTGCCGCCCAGGAGCTTGCCAGGCTGCGGATTCGTACGCTCCGGCCTCGTCTGATCGCGGTCAGTACCGGTTGACACCCGCCTCGCAAGGCGCGGCAAGTGCTTCCGCAAGAGATTGCAGCGCTGTTACCTTCAAGAGGGGTCGGGCGTGGAACGGTTCATCCCGGTTTACGTCCTCCCGGTTTACGTGTCCGCAGGCATCGGCAGCGCACCACCGCATCGGCAGCACCCGAAAGATCCGGAGGGACCCGTCCATGACCCAGGAGCTCAGCACCGCCGCCCCGGCGCACCTTCCCCGGCAGCGGGGCGACTGGTGGCGTGACGCCGTGATCTACCAGGTGTACGTACGCTCCTTCGCCGACAGCGACGGCGACGGCATCGGCGATCTGCGAGGCATCCGGGAGCGGCTCCCCCATCTCGCCGGGCTGGGTGCGGACGCGGTCTGGATCACGCCCTTCTACGCCTCCCCCCAGGCGGACGGCGGCTATGACGTCTCGGACTACCGGGCGGTCGACCCCCTCTTCGGCGAGCTGTCCGACGCGGACGACCTGGTCCGCGAGGCGCACCGGCTCGGACTGCGGGTGATCGTCGACATCGTGCCCAACCACACCTCGGACCGGCACCCCTGGTTCCGTGCGGCGCTCGCGGGCGGCCCGGAGCGGGCGTACTACCACTTCCGCCCCGGCAAGGGCGAGAAGGGAGAGCTGCCGCCCAACGACTGGGAGTCCGTGTTCGGCGGTCCCGCCTGGACCCGGGTCGAGGTGCCGGACGGCAATGGGGGCACCTCCCAGCCGGAGGCTGGGGGAGAGTGGTATCTGCACCTCTTCGCACCCGAGCAGCCCGACCTCAACTGGGACCATCCCGCCGTGCACGAGGAGCTCGCCTCGGTGCTGCGCTTCTGGCTGGACCTGGGGGTCGACGGCTTCCGTATCGATGTGGCCCACGGGATGGTCAAGGCGGACGGAATGCCCGACATCGGGCTGCGAGAGCAGGCCAAGATGATCGGCGCACAGGTGCTGCCGTTCTTCGACCAGGACGGTGTGCACGAGATCCACCGCTCCTGGCGGCGGCTCCTGGACGGCTACGAGGGCCAGCGCATCGGTGTCGCCGAGGCCTGGGCCCCGACCTCCGAGCGGTTGGCCCTGTATGTGCGTCCGGACGAGATGCACCAGGCGTTCAACTTCCAGTTCCTGCGCTGCCCCTGGGAACCAGCGCGGATGCGCGAGGTCATCGACGCCTCGCTCGCGGCGACCGCGTCGGTCGGCGCCCCGACCACCTGGGTACTGTCCAACCACGATGTGGTGCGGCACCCGACCCGCTACGGCGACGGCCCCATCGGGCTGCGGCGGGCACGCGCGGCGGCGCTGCTGATGCTGGCGCTGCCGGGATCGGCGTATATCTACCAGGGCGAGGAGCTCGGCCTGCCCGAAGTCACCGACCTGCCCGACGAGGTGCGCCAGGACCCGTCGTTCTTCCGTGCCGAGGGGCAGGACGGGTTCCGCGACGGCTGCCGTGTGCCGATCCCCTGGACCCGTACCGGATCCTCGTACGGTTTCGGCAGCGGCGGCAGCTGGCTTCCGCAGCCCGAGGTGTGGGGTGAGCTGAGTGTGGAGGCGCAGACGGGTGTGCCGGGTTCGACGCTGGAGCTGTACCGGGCGGCGCTCGCGGTCCGCCGCGAGCACCCCGGCCTGGGTTCCGGTGACGCGGTGACCTGGCTGGACGCGCCCGAAGGCGTACTCGCCCTGGCCCGCGACGGCTTCGTCTGCACCACCAACACCACGGGCTCGGACGTGGAACTGCCCGTGCCGGGGACGGTGCTGCTGTCCTCGGCCTCACCAGGGTTCGGCGACGGGACGGTCCGCCTGCCCGCCGACTCCAGCACTTGGTGGGCAATCTGAGATGCGACCGGTACAGTCCCATGGCATGACCGCACGGCTTGCCGACATCGCAGCCCAGGCGGGGGTCAGCGAGGCCACGGTCAGCCGAGTGCTCAACGGCAAGCCGGGCGTGGCCGCGGCCACCCGCGAATCGGTGCTCGCCGCACTCGATGTGCTCGGCTACGAGCGCCCCGTACGGCTGCGCCGGCGCAGCGCCGGGCTCGTCGGACTGATCACCCCCGAGCTGGAGAACCCGATATTCCCGGCCCTGGCCCAGGTCATCGGGCAGGCGCTGACCCGCCAGGGCTACACCCCCGTGCTGGCCACCCAGACGCCGGGCGGCTCCACCGAGGACGAACTCACCGAAATGCTGGTTGACCGGGGCGTTTCGGGCATCATCTTCGTCTCCGGACTACATGCCGACACCAGCGCCGATATGTCCCGTTACGAGAAACTACGCGCCCAGGGAGTGCCGTTCGTCCTCGTGGACGGCTTCGCTCCCGGGGTGCACGCCCCGTTCATCTCCCCCGACGACCGGGCGGCGATGCGGCTGGCGGTGACCCATCTCGTCGCGCTCGGGCACACCCGGATCGGGTTGGCACTCGGACCAAAGCGGTTCGTCCCGGTGCTGCGGAAGATAGAGGGCTTCACGAAGGCCGTCCGCGAGCAACTGGGACTGACCGACGAGCAGATCGAGGCCGAGCTGATCCAGCACTCCCTCTACACCCTGGAGGGCGGCCAGGCGGCGGCGTCCGCGCTGATGGAGCGAGGCTGCACCGCGGTGGTGTGTGCGAGCGACATGATGGCGCTCGGCGCGATCCGGGCGGCCCGGCAGCGCGGGCTCGAAGTACCGCGCGACATCTCGGTGGTCGGCTTCGACGACTCCCCGCTGATCGCCTTCACCGACCCCCCGCTGACCACGATCCGCAAGCCCGTCCCGGCCATGGGCCAGGCAGCCGTGCGCACCCTGCTGGAGGAGATCGGCGGGACCCCGGCGCCGCACAGCGAGTTCGTCTTCATGCCCGAGCTGGTGGTACGGGGATCGACCGCGTCCGGCCCCGGAAGTACCCCTGGCGCCTGAGATTGGGGCGTTGATCGAAGCCCGCGCGGCCATCTGGCAGACTCTCCCCCTATGGGTGAAGCGACCGTAAAACCTCTGGAAGCCCGGGCGGCCACCTCGTCACCCATGGTGACCGCGGAATCTCCGGCTCCGGACAGTGATCCCCAGCCCGATCACGCGCCCGACCTCGGCCCCGAGCACGGGCCCGGTCGCGGGCGCGGGCGCTGGCGTCGTACGCGGGCGCCCCAGCGGCCCAAGATCTGGTTCGAGATCCTGCTCATCGCGGTCAGCTACTGGATCTACTCCCTCATCCGCAACGCGGTGCCCGAGCAGAAGGCACAGGCCATGCGGAACGCCGACTGGATCTGGGAAGTCGAGAAGACCCTCGGCATAGCGGTCGAGCAGACGATCAACCACGCCGTGAACTCGGTGACTTGGCTGATCGTGACCATGAACTACTACTACGCGACCCTGCACTTCCTGGTCACCATCGGCGTCCTCGTCTGGCTCTACCGCTGGCACCCGGGCCGCTACGCCGCCGCCCGCCTGGTCCTCTTCGCGACCACGGGCGTGGCGCTCGTGGGGTACTACCTCTACCCCCTCGCCCCGCCCCGGCTGATGAACGGCCAGGACTTCATCGACACGGTGCTGGTGCACCACACCTGGGGCTCGATGGCCTCCGGGAACCTGAAGCACATGTCGAACCAGTACGCGGCCATGCCGTCGATGCACATCGGCTGGTCCCTGTGGAGCGGACTGATCATCTTCGCGCTGGCCTCGGCTCCATGGGCGAGGATCCTGGGCCTGCTGTACCCGACGCTCACGCTTGTCGTCATCGTCGCCACAGCCAACCACTTCTGGCTGGACGCGGTCGGCGGCATGCTCTGCCTGGCCTTCGGCTACAGCGTGAGCCACGCCTGGCACGGCGCCCTGCCGCACCGGCTGCCGAAGCGGGTCGCACCACTCGGACGCCCGGCCCCGCTGGGGCCGCTGGAGCCCGTCGTCCCCCAGCCCGCCGCGCGGAGCTGAACGCGGCGGCACAGACCGCACCGAGGCTGAGGCAACCGGGCGGCTCGCGGATGACGGGCCCCGCCCGGACCCGCCGCCTCAGGCGTCACGCCCCGCAGAAGAACTCCATCGCAGCGCAGAAGAACCCCACCACCGCCCGGACCCGCGGCATCACGCGTCAGGCCCCGTAGAACAGGTCCTCCACCACCGCCCGTGCCCGCCGTGTCGCGCGCCGGTAGTCGTCCAGCATCTCGCCGACATGCCCCGGCCCATAGCCCAGGTACCGCCCGACCGCGGCCAGGTCCCGGGCGTCGGAGGGGAAGGTGTCGCCCGGCCTGCCCCGTACCAGCATCACACCGTTGCGCACCCGGGTCGCCAGCACCCAGGCGTCGTCGAGGATCTGGGCGTACTCAGCTGACAGCAGACCCGCGGCGTGCGCGGCGGCCAGGGCCTCGCGGGTGCGGGGTGTGCGCAGGCCCGGTTCGCACCAGGCATGCCGCATCTGGAGCAGTTGCACCGTCCACTCGACGTCGCTGAGGCCGCCCCGGCCCAGCTTGGCGTGCAGGGCGGGATCGGCTCCGCGCGGCAGGCGTTCGGTCTCCATCCGGGCCTTGAGCTTGCGGATCTCACGGACGGCCTCGTCGCCGAGGCCCTCCATCGGATAGCGCAGCGGATCGATCAGCTCGATGAAGCGCGCGCCGAGCTCCGCGTCACCCGCCATCGGTTCCGCCCGCAGCAGGGCCTGGCTCTCCCACACCAGCGACCAGCGCCGGTAGTAGGCGGCGTACGAGGCGAGGGTGCGGACCAAGGGGCCGTTCTTGCCCTCGGGGCGCAGGTCGGCGTCGATCAGCAGCGGCGGGTCCGCCGTGGGGACCTGGAGCAGCCGCCGCATCTCGGCGACGACGGCGTTGGCGGCCCTGGCGGCCTCCGGCTCCGGCACTCCGTCGCGCGGCTCGTGTACGAACAGCACGTCCGCGTCGGAACCGTAGCCCAGCTCCTGCCCGCCGAAGCGGCCCATGCCGATCACCGCGAACCGGGTGGGCAGGGTGTCGCCCCACTGCTCCCGTACGACGGCGCGCAGGGCGCCCGCGATCGTCGCCGCGTTGAGGTCGGTGACCGCGCTGCCGACGCGGTCCACCAGGGCGCCGGGGTCCTGTGCGGCCGGATTGTCCTCGGTGCCGTACGAGCCGATCAGGTCGGCCGCCGCGGTCCGGAACAGCTCGCGCCGCCGCACCCCGCGGGCCGCGGCGACCGCCGCCTCGGCGCCGTCCGCGCGGCCCACCGCGGCCAGGACCTCCTGCTCCAGATGGTCCCGGTCGCGCGTCCCCAGGCCTTCGGGGTCGCCGAGCAGCGCCACCGCTTCCGGGGCCCGCAGCAGCAGATCGGGCGCGAGCCGGCCGGCGGACAGCACCCGCGCGAGGTTCTCCGCCGCCGCGCCCTCGTCACGCAGCAGCCGCAGATACCAGGGGGTCTTGCCGAGTGCGTCGGACACCTGGCGGAAGCCCAGCAGACCCGCGTCCGGGTCGGCCGAGTCCGCGAACCAGCCCAGCAGCACCGGCAGCAGGGTCCGCTGGATCGCGGCCTTGCGGGTCATGCCCGAGGTCAGCGCCTCCAGATGACGCAGCGCGGCGGCCGGATCGGCGTAACCGAGTGCTTCGAGGCGCTGCCGCGCGGCGGCGGCGCTGAGCCGGATCTCGCCGGGGGCGAGCTGGGCCACCGCGTCGAGCAGCGGCCGGTAGAAGATCTTCTCGTGCAGCCGCCGTACCACCGCCGCGTGGCGCCGCCACTCCTTGTTGAGCTCGGTGACCGGCTCGGCGCGCAGCCCCAGGGAACGCCCCAGCCTGCGCTGGTCGTCCTCGTCCTCCGGGACGAGATGCGTACGGCGCAGCCGGTAGAGCTGGATGCGGTGCTCCATGGCGCGCAGGAAGCGGTACGCCTGGTCGAGCTGGGCGGCGTCCGCGCGCCCCACGTACCCGCCGGCGGCGAGGCGGTCCAGAGCGCCGAGCGTGCTGCCGACACGCAGCGCGGGGTCACTGCGGCCGTGCACCAACTGGAGCAGCTGCACGGCGAACTCGACGTCCCGCAGCCCGCCGGGGCCGAGCTTCAACTCGCGGTCTATCTGGGCAGCGGGGATGTTGTCGACGACCCGGCGGCGCATCTTCTGCACGTCGGGCACGAAGTTCTCACGCTCGGCGGCCTGCCAGACGAGCGGTGAGACGGCGGCGAGGTAGTCGTCGCCGAGCTCGGGGTCACCTGCCACCGGCCGGGCCTTGAGCAGTGCCTGGAACTCCCAGGTCTTCGCCCAGCGCTGGTAGTAGGCGAGATGGCTGGAGAGGGTCCGCACCAGCGGGCCGTTGCGGCCCTCCGGACGCAGATTGGCGTCCACGGGCCAGATGGCGCCCTCGACGGTGGTCTCCGAGCAGATCCGCATGAGGTGCGAGGCGAGCCGGGTCGCGGCTTTGACGGCCGCTGCCTCGTCGGTGCCGTCGGCGGGCTCCCCGACGAAGATCACATCGACGTCGGAGACGTAGTTGAGCTCATGGCCGCCGCACTTGCCCATCGCGATCACCGCGAGTCGGCAGGCCGCGGCGTCATCGGGTGCGTCGGCACACGCGATGGCGAGCGCCGCACGGAGGGTCGCGGTGGCCAGATCGGCGAGCTCGGCCGCGGTCTGGGCGACATCCGTAGTCCCGCACACATCCCGGGCGGCCAGCAGCAGCAGGCAGCGCCGGTAGGCGATCCGCAGCGACACCGGGTCGGTGGCCTCGGCGAGCCCGCGCTCGAACTCCGCCACACCCGGGTGCAGATCCGCCGCCTCGTAGGTTTCCAGGGCGTGCCAGTCCTGAGGGTGCCGTGCCAGATGGTCGCCGAGTGCCTCCGATGCCCCGAGCACCCCGAGCAGCCGGTCCCGCAGGGGTTTCGACGAGATCAGCGTGTCCAGCAGCACCTGCCGCTCGTCAGGCTCGCCGTCCGCCGTCTTCTGCGCCTCCAGCAGCCGCACCAGACCGCGCAGCGCGAGATCCGGGTCGGCGGTGGCCCCGAGTGCGTCGAGCAGTACGGAGTCGGCGCGTACGGGCGCCATCTCGGGAAGCTCCAGGAACCGCTCGGCGACGGCCGGGTGGGTGAAGCCGTGTCGCAGCAAACGGGTGAACGTGCTGCTTCTGCGCCCCGGCACCGTCATCCCGCCGCCTCCATCCGATCAAGGCCAGGATCCGAGCGTAGCCCGCGGCGCCGCATCCCGATGTCGGGGGGCTTTCACCGTCCCGCGGGTCGTTCCACCGGGGCCGCGGCGCTCACGTTCCTCGCAGTCGGCTTCGGCCGACCGGATCCCACCCGCTGTGGTGGGACAGGGACGCAGTCCGCGCACGTCACCGCCCTCGTGAAGCGCCCGACCGCGTAGAGAAGGCTGGCCAGATCAAGCCGGGAACCGGTGGAGTCGCCGCCACCGCTGCGGCCTGCCCGGCCGAGGCCGCCGGTGCCCGGGCCGGGACGTCCGTCGATGGCACGTTGGTCACTGATGCCGCGGAGGGCCGGGGCTGGCTCTTCCGGGCAGTGTCACCGGTCTGTCCTAGAGTCCCGGCATGACCGTTCTGATGATCGACGCGGGTCCGGTTGCGCCGGCTGCTCAGGTGACCCGGACCGGTGGAGTGCCTCTGGCACCGGCGGGCACGCCGTGGCCCAGCTGCACCGCGTGCGGTGGCCCGATGCAGTTCCTCGCCCAGGTGGTCCTGGACGACCTCGGGGACGGGATGGGGAAGCGGGGAGTCCTCGCCTTGTTCCAATGCCAGAACGAGCCGGGTATGTGCGACGAGTGGGAACCTGACTCCGGCGGGAACCAGGCCCTGCTCTTCCCGGGGGACGGCCTTGAGCCACTGCCCCGGCCCGAGGGCGGTGTCGATGAGGCACTGCTTCTGCTCGGTTCCGTTCGGGCGGTCGGCTTGGTGCGTATGGATGAGCCCGACTACGACCGGGCCGGCGACGAGTGGGCAGCGGACAACGACCTCCCCGTCTCATCCGTGCTCGGCCAGCTCGGCGGCAGCCCCGCCTGGATTCAGGACGACGAGACCCCGTCGTGCCCGTCATGCGCCGCTCCTATGCCGCTGATCGTCCAGCTTGAGGAAGGTCCGGACCACAGCACCGCCATGAACTTCGGCGACTGCGGTGGCGGCTACGCGTTCGCCTGCGAACCATGTGGCCGCGCGAAGTTCCTGTGGCAGTGCTGAGCCCGGGCCGGCTGCTCGGGCAGCCGGTGCGTTGGCCGGGAACGTTCACCGGGGGTACATGTCGAGGGCGAGGTCTGTGGATGGCGGAGCCAGTCAGGGCACGACGGTTGAATGACCACTGGCTGTCCGATGGGAAACCGGTCGAGGTAGACGACGGGAGAGACGGCCATGGAATGGACCCTTGAAGTGATCGTCGTCCCGGTCGGCGACATCGACCGGGCCAAGAGTTTCTACGCCGGTCAGTGCGGATTCCGCGTCGACCACGACACCCGTGTCGAGGGAGGCGTACGCATCATCCAGCTGACCCCACCAGGGTCGCCCTGCTCCATCGTCATCGGATCCGGCATGCTTCCCGCACCCGGCCAGCGCACCATGGCCCCGGGCGCCGTCCAGGGTCTCCAGCTGTGCGTCCCCGACATCGAGGCCGCCCACGACGAGCTGCTCGCCCGGGGCGTCGCCGTCAGCGCGGTCCAGCACGTCTCACCGGACGGCTGGACCCGCGGCAAGGGCGGGACCTGGAACTCGTTCGTGTTCTTCCAGGACCCGGACGGCAACGGCTGGGTGGTGCAGGAGGCGCCGTCACCGCTCGCCCAGCGGCTCCAGGTGTGAGGGAGCACGGCACCCCCGGTCTTCGGCACTACAGCAGCGGCAGGTTTTTGCGGAGCTCGAACGCCGTCACCTCGGAGCGGCGCTTCTCCCATTTGCAGGGGAGGCGCCGACGATGACGATGCGCCCGCCCGGAGCCGCGTGACCGGCACTGGGCTGGTGACTTTGAGCGCTGAGTCGGTGGCCAGCCATCGAGCATCGAGTCTCCGGGCCAACACATTCCTGCTGGCCGCGCTGACGAGCTGATGGGCCGGCAGCCTGTCGCCATACGTCACCACGTGACCAGGAGCCGGCGTGCGCTGTGCAGCAGAGAGCCGCTGTTCATCAGTTCTCGACCGACACTGGGCCACTCGACGAGAGAAATAGACGGAAAGCGGAGGAAGAGCTGCCGGATGATGATCTCGAAGAGGGTCTCTGCGATGTTCCGGCCGAGACAGTGGTGACTTCCGTAGCCGAATCCAAGATGGCGCAGATCGCGCCGCTGGACGTCGAAGATGTCTGCATCAGAGAATTCTCGTGCGTCCCGTGTAGTGGCGGCGATGCTCACGCGCACAAGGTCGCCCTCACCGACCACAGCGCCCCCGACTTGCGCTTCTGCGGATGCAATACGGTCCAGTGCCGGAATAACCGCAACGTATCGCGCGGCTTCTTGAACGGCGGAGGCAATCATCGCGTCATCTAGGGCTGCTGCCTGAGAGGGATGCGCGAGCAAGGCCAGGAGCCCTGTGCTGATGAGGCTGCTCGTGGTTTCGTAACCGCCGGACGCGATGGTTGCGAGGATGGACGCAGGATCCTTGGGGCCGACGCCGCCGAAGCCGTGACCGATCAGCCGGCTAGGCAGGTCTTCACACGGATTGCCAGTCCGCTCGGCGATTATCCTGCGCATGAAAGCCATGAGTTCGGCACCGTCTCGGCGTTTCACGGCTGAGGGCGTGCGGCGCCCCTGAAAGGTTCGCGACCAGCGGTCGAATGCCACATGATCGGCGACCGTGGTACCGAGTATGTGCGAGAGCGCACCGTAAGCAGCCGGCCGTATCAAACAAGTCACCAGGTCGACCGGACGCTGTTCCCGGGAGAGGCCCTCGAGGAGAGAGGCCACTGTCATCTCCAAAGAGGGGCGCAACTCGGTGATCCTTCGCGCCCTGAACTCCGGGACGAGCTTCTTCCGGATCTCGGTGTGCACAGGGGGATCAGTGAGGACGAAGCTGTGAAAGCCCTCTGCCGCGCCGGGGTTGGGTACACAAGAACTGAAGCGGGCGGGATCGCCTAGGACTGAACGCGCCTCCTGATACCCAGTGACAATCCACCTGTTAATCCCGTTGGCGGGCTCGAGTCGGATCACGGGCCCGAGGCGGCTGAGGCGCGTGACTGGAGAAGGAATAAAGGGAAGCTGACCGCCCTGCGCCGAGGGCATTACAGGTGCTGGCATTTCCTTGTCCTTTCGCAGTGGGGGGAGAGAAATGGTTGCTCGGACGGTCGGCCAGTACAGTTTGATCAGAAACAAGCCGAGGGGCCCCTGTCGTCCAACTCCTCGTGCACATGTGGGCGAAGCACTATGCGGGCGAGGCTTCGTCTGGCGGCAGCGAGGGTCGGGTGGCAGGAGTCCACCCGAGGAGCGAGAAGAGCGATGCAGCGGACGCAGCACGACGCGGCAAGGTTGTAGCACTCCAGGCGCCGGTAGATGGCCGCAAGATTGACCAGAGTGGGGGCGAGTCCGGGATGAGAAGCCCCCAGAATTCGTTCTTTCAGCGTGAGGGCTTGCCCATAGCCGACCAGTGCTTTGCAGAGATTGCCGCGACGATGATGAAGAGCCGCCAGATTGTGAAGGGCGACCGCGACTTCGCAGGACTCATCGCCGAACGCCCGGCGGAAGACCTCGAGGGCCCGGCGAAGCTGGGCCTCCGCCTCATCCAGTCGCCCGCACCCCTCAAGGAGCGCGGCCCATGCTGCGGCGTCGGCGGCGGTACGGTGATCGTCGCCACCATGGAGACCGGTCCGGATCTGAACGGCCCGGGCTGCCCAGACCTCTCCGCGGACAGGCTCCTCGCGGGCATGTGCCAGGCCCCCGAGATTGTGGTAGACAGTGGCGACTGTGTCATGGGCAGGCCCGTAGGCACTTTCGTAGAGGCGCAGTGCACGCTGGAGGTACTCCTCCGATGACGCGAAATCGCCGGTGTATTTGTTCAGGACACCGAGATCGTTGTACGTAGCGGCAACGAGCGGACTGTCACGACCTGTCAGGCTCTCCGCTGCGCCCAGTGTGAGCGAGAGCAGAAGGCCGGCACGGCGGTAGTCGCCGTATTCACGCCACCTGTTGGCGAGGGCGATCTGCGCCCACAACCTCTTGGACTTGTTACCTGAGCGGCGGCTGTCGGCAATAGCCGCCCGGATCTGCTGCTCAGCCTCATTGTGGCCGGCATGCTCCAGAACGCGGCCGTAGCAACCATCTGTTCGCCCGGGCTGGGAAGGAGTTGGCATCATGACGTCAGTTCCGCTTGTGTACGGGGTAGGTAGGGGAATCCGGCGGATAGGTTCGGGCATCCGCGCGTCAGTCCGGCCCCGGGCTCCGCAGGTTGGTGTCCGTCCCCTGCGCCTGCCCCAACGCCCGCAAGATCCCAGAAGTGACACGCGCGCCTGAACAGGGAGGGTCCCCGCCAACGGGTCACGCCGTCTCCGGCGAGCCGGGTCTCGCCTCTCCTGAAGACCTGATGAGCAGGTCGCGACTTCGCCGGGAAACCTCACGCTGGTATCCGCCAGGTCGGCCTGGCACGCGGAAATCCATTGACTTCTGGGCCAGTTCCCGTGTCTTTGCCGCGTCACAAGACACATACGGCCTGAACTCCGCCTCCTTGAGAGAAGCGTCTGCGTATGCTGCGCGCGGTACCGGCTGCACACCGAAGATCGGCGTGCCCCTCCGAAGCGGAACAACCTGGTCACTCTTACGGAACCGCAGTACCCCCACCAGCGGGCCGTTCCACCAGTCATACTCAGTGAGGCCCTCCAGCACTTCAAACGCCAGACTCCCAGGCCTGTTGGGCACATTGCGTACCAGCAGGCTCCAGGCCGGGGGAGCTGTCGCGATGAGGCCCGTCCACACCAGCAACATGCCCGGCTCCGGCCCTGTGGCGAGCACATGCATGGAAAGCAACGGGTCATCGGTAAGACTGGCACCGCGCAGTCGCCGAAGCATACGGACTGTCACCTTTGTCAATGGCAGCCAAGCATCCTCCCCGGCCAGCAGCCAGTGAAACTGCGCACCATCCCACTTCACGTAGCAGTCGAGCGGCGGGCTGACATGCCACCCGTATCCGCTGGCCTCACGGAACGGCCGACAGTGCGCGGTAGCACGGAACGACGCCCCTCCCTCCGTGGAGGGATCTGCCGGAACGGGAGCCGGGACTCCGTCAAAGCATGCACGGAAGGAGAAGCCGCTCACGATGAACACCTGATCGCTGTTTCAGAAAATTGAGATGTGTACGGGCGGAACCGCATACGCGACGCCGCCCGCACAAGGAGCCTGGGCGGAACCAGTCACTCAGTCACAACTGCTTCGTTGTGATTCGGGGCGATGGCAAACGAAATGAAATCGGAATCCTCAAGGACCCCGGCCGCTTCCCATACCGAATCCAGGTCAGGCTGCTCAAGCTCCACATTCTCCAGAGGGGCCGGATTAGTTTCTTCCATCACGCTCACCACTTCCCGTGAATCGTTAACGTGCAGATACAAAAAGAGTACTGCCACCCCGAGGGGGAATCAGAGTAATCTTTACTCATATTTCAGGTGACGCAGTTACTCAGCCTCACGCACTGGAGGGTGAAGTGATCTCGGGAAGGAAGGAAGAGTAAACCTATCTCATCCTGAGTGACGGCCCTCTCGCAGACACGGTCGACGCGCAGGCCGAGGGACCAACTGGGACTTGGGCACCGCCAGTACATACTCGGGCACCTTCAGTACATAACCGAGGCTGGACTGTTCCAGCAGTGAACGGAAGCGCCGCACCTGTCGGTAGACAGCGTCCGCGGTCACCCAGGCGAGCGAACCATCGGGGCGGCCTGCCGCACTGGCAGTCGCGATGCGGCGCGGTCTTCTTTAGTGCAATGCGAGCAGCACCATGACGGCGTTGACGGCCAGGTACAAGCCCGTGGAGGTGATGGCGACCACCGTGTTCACGCGCCGTGCCGCTCCTTTTTCCTCCGGCGTACCCAAATGCCTCCAGACATAGGTCGTGGTGACCAAGGCGACCAGTGTGTACATGAGGGCGAGGAGGTGGATCCCATCCACCAGTGTCACCCCGAATACCGCTCCCAGTGACTGACTGGCAGCCCGCATGTTGACGACGAGCGCGAAAACCGCGGCCCCGAGGATTCCGTATCGAGTGGTCAGTCCCGTCATGGAATCTTCCGACCAGATCAGATACGAGATGAGAGTGAAGACGATGGCCACGTAAACCGGCCATGTCTCCTCGACGAAGCTCGAAAGGTTCACCCGGCTCAGTTCGAGGGCGATGGTGAACTGACTGAAATCGCTTCCCTTGCCCGATGGGATGCTCGGGTCGCCGAAGTTGGTGGGATATTTGTGGATCCCGACTCCGACCCCGAACTTTACGACCTTGAAGTAGTCGAGCGAGATGCTGTGATCGTAGGTGGAATTAGCAGTGTCCGGCTGGAACACCAACTGCGAAGTGTTGAACTGGTTGTCCTCTATCAAGATTTCGATGAGCTGCCGGTCGAAAGGATAGCTTTCGAGGTGAAAGTGCTGCCGAAATTTCCCCACGACTTTCACCTGCGACCAGTACTCACCAGCGACCTTGACAATGGAGTGACCGCTCAGCGTGGTCTCGGTCGCGTTGACGAACTCGAGGCGCCGGGTGGGATCGAGTTCAGCCCTGGGACACACACTCCACAACCACATATCCGCGCCCACGGTCTCCGCCGCAGCGTCGAGATCGTAAAGGTCGGCCAAGTACACACCGACCCTGCATACAGGAGTCGCTGAAGCAGGCCCAGCACTGGCCAATACAGCGAGCAGGGCCCCGGCCAGGCAGACGTACCACGAAGCGGCGACGGCCCGCCAGAGACGCCCGAGCCGTACGCACCGCTGGAGACGGCTCATTCCGGTGATACCGGCCAGCCGAAGCCGATTGACGCAGCCAGGCCGTGGGCATGCCCGGGCCGAGCGAGCCACCCGCCGCTCGCGTCGATCACTGCGGCCGGACGCACCGTCGCACACTCCGCCACGCCCACCGCACGCGACTGCACCGACCCTGGCCCGGGGCTCCACCAGGGCCTCGCCGTTGGGCGGCTCAGCCGCCGGCCGCAGCCATTGGGCCACAGTTGCAGTGGAGGCATCGTTCTCTGTCCGTCCCATACCGGTTGCCCGAACGCCCAGAGGCGACATCTCACAGCAGGCCTGAGCATCGCCGAGTCGACAGGGTCGGTCGGGTCGTACCCGCACCATGCCCGCAAGACGGCGACCCTAGATCCGATGGGAGAAGAACCACTCCGATGGAGCAGCCAAGAAGCCGTTCTCCTGTGGTGTGTTCGATGGTCTTGGGTGGTGGGGAACATTGAGCGGCTGGTGCCGGATGAATTCTGGGGTGCTGTCACAGGGGGCCGGAGGCTCCCTCGCCCTCAGCGGAGGCCGGGGGCGGCATCCCCACCGGCCGCATCCGCGCGGACGACCCGTACTACTCGCGAAAAGCACCCCCGGTACGGGACAGACGTGCAAGGCATCACCCACCTTGACGGCACACCCCTGCAGTCCTCGCCGACTCTGCCGGTCCGAGCAACCGCGGCCCGGGCACACAGCATCCAGACCTGCCTGATCAGCCAGGTACTCACCCTGGCTCATTCGGGCCCACCAAGGTGCCAGCGCCATAGGCCGCACCCCTCGACCAAGACCGCCGACGAGATCAGCGAAGACATCACGGCGCTGCGCGACGGCGCCCCATCAACACCGGCCCGGTCTGCCAGCACCGCAAGCGCCCCCCCGCCAGCCAGTTTCAGCGTATGTTGCAGCGCCCGAAACCATCGGTTCGACCTGGTGTTTCGGCTGCTCTTACAGCGTCCGCGTGATGATCCTATGGTGCGGCAATGCAGCCCGTGCGGGAAACAGTGACGGTGTCCGGGAGGCCGGAATGCTTCGGGCAAGAAACACACTCACGGCTGGAGCAAGAACTGCGCAGCTCACTGGCCTGCCTGGTGCGGATGGCTCTGCGTTTGTGCAGTGCGAGAGGGATACTCGTAAACGGACCGGGAGCGGCGCCCTCTTCGGCGGTCTTAGGCCGCCGCCACAGCAGTTCGCCTGAGCAACAGTGCGTCAGCGTGGAATACCCCGGGCGACTTTCTGCTCATGGCCGCAACCTTGTGAGGACTTGACATGACGCTTATCCGGCAGATCCTAGACTACAACAGCCGCGCGAATCCCTACCCCCTCTATACGGAGCTACGCAAGACGCCGGTGCTGCATGACGAAGACGGTGCCTACGTCGTAAGCACGTACTGGGACATCGTCAATCTTCTACACGATCCGCGGATCAGCTCCGACCACCGCAAGCGGACCGCTGGCGACGCCTACGGGTTTGCCTCGCAGGAGGGCGGCGCCGAAGGCACCACTCCTCCGTTCCTCAGGCTCGATCCCCCAGAACACGACCGGCTGCGCCGTGTCACGAACCGC
This sequence comes from Streptomyces sp. NPDC127084, assembly GCF_042724175.1. Taxonomy (NCBI): domain Bacteria; kingdom Bacillati; phylum Actinomycetota; class Actinomycetes; order Kitasatosporales; family Streptomycetaceae; genus Streptomyces; species Streptomyces sp. NPDC127084. The sequence continues at coordinate 46,448 of NZ_JBHXFA010000008.1, read as the reverse complement.
TCCTTCGGCCCGCCGCACACCCCAAAGCGGGTCCAGGAATTGGGCATTGAACTCAGTGGGGTCGTATCCAGCCTCATTGACGGTATCAGCGACGTGGATCGGATCGACATCGTTGAGCAGGTCTCCTATCCGTTCCCCGTGACCGCGATCTGCCGACTGCTAGGGGTTCCACGCGAGGACGAAGTCCGTTTCCATCACTGGGCGGATACCCTGGCAGCGAGTCTTGACCCCAAGCCGGGGGAGAACCCGACCGAGCGGAATCGGGAGGTCCGTGATGCCCAGACACAACTGGGAGGGTATCTGGCGGAGCTGATCGAGGAGCGGCGGAAGAAGCCCGCCGACGACATGCTCTCCCACCTTGTCGCCAGTAGCGGGAGCCAAGAGGAAACGATGTCGGTGATTGAGGCCATCACCACCGCAGCTCTCCTGCTGATCGCCGGCCACGAGACAACCGTCAACCTGATCAGCAACGGCATGCTCACACTGCTGCGCCACCCAGAGGTCCTCCAGCGTCTGCGGGACGACCCGAAATTGGCCGCACCCTTGGTGGAGGAGTTGCTTCGCTACGAGCCGCCTGTGCACCTTCTCCCCAACCGCACCCCCCTTACCGACATCGAAGTCTGCGGTGTCGGTATCCCGAAGGGCGCCTTGATCTGGCTTGTGACCGCTGCCGGCAACCGTGACCCGCAACGCTTCGCTGACCCCGACCGCTTCGACCCTGACCGCAAGGACGCCGGGCACCTGGGCTTCGGCAGCGGCATCCACAGCTGCTTCGGCGCGCCGCTCGCGAGGGTTGAGGCCCAGCTCGCACTCAGTCAGCTGGCACGCAGGCTCGAGAATCCCCGCTTGCTAGAGGATCCGCCCGAGTACCGGCAGAATGCGGTCCTACGCGGGCGCCGCCACCTGAACGTCGCCTGCGACCGCATCTCCCCTGGAACGGCCCAATAGCTGCAGCGTTCAACTCACCCAGCTGTCCGGGAGTGAATACCGCCCACTGCCTGGACATGGCAGACCAGCGAACGGTGCATCCATAGTTGTGGTCTTCAGGTCTTTGTCGGCTAGAACTACCGAGGCACCCGGCGAAGCGCTACTCTCAGTACGAGGTGTGTCGTGGACCTGATCAATCTCGAACAGCGCTGGCCCCTAGTTGGACGCGAAAGGGAATTGCATTCCTTCATTCGTTCCTGGGAAGGCAACTGGTGCGGCGCCTTCGTTATATGCGGTGCGGCAGGAGTGGGAAAAACACGTCTGGCCGAGGAATGCATAGAGCGAATCAGAGGCGAGAAAGCACACATCGGAAGGGCGACGGCAAGCAAGGCGGCGGCTGCGGTGCCACTAGGGGCGATCGCGCATTTGCTTCCGTCCGGGGTGGATACGGCGAATCCTGTGGAGGGATTTGCTGCAGTGACCCGAAACCTCTCCGAGTCCGGCCGACGGCGATGGGTGCTATTCATCGATGATTTGCATTTGCTTGACGATACGTCCGTGATGCTGTTGCGACAACTCGTGGACGCGCGAGCGCTCCGACTGATCACCACCGTCCGCACAGGTGAAAGAATCGGTCACGCAGTCGAAGCTTTCATGAGCGGGGAAGTCCACTGTGTTGAACTTAACGAATTCAACAGAAGCACCGTTGAGTGCATACTTGAACAGGTGCTTGGTGGGCCGGTGGGAAAGCGAACGGTCAATATTCTGTTCATGGCATCCGGGGGAAACGCGCTGTACTTGCATGAGCTTGTTCACGGCGCTGCGCTTTCCGGAAGGTTGAGGAATCACGGCGAAGTGTGGGAACTGGTCGATGGTGATCTGCCTAGCACATGGCAGCTGACGGAATTGATCAAAGGCCGGTTGTCCGCAGCGCCGCCTGAAGGTCGGCCGGTACTGGAATTGCTCGCACTATGCGGCGCCATGTCGCTGGATCATGCTGAGTTTGTCGCCGCTCCCTCGGTGGTGGCTGATCTGGAAGACAAAGGCCTAATCCATGCCGTTATGGAAGGCCGCCGAGTTGAAGTGAGCCTGGCGCATCCTCTATACGGCGAGGTCCTGCGGGATGGCCTCCCCGCAGTACGTAGTCGGCATCTACTTGAAGAACAAGCTGAGCGGACCGAGGCTTGGGGGTGCCGCAGACGCCAAGACGCTTTGAACATTGCCAATTGGCGACTGTCTGCTACAGGTACGGCTGAACCGGAACTTCTCCTCCAAGGTGCCGCCCTCGCCCGTCATTCTGCTGATTACCGGCAGGCAATTGTTCTGCTCAATGCGCTTCCCAAAGAACGGCATACCGTCAGCAGCCTTCTCCAGTTGGGGGCGTCGCTGTTCGAGTCCGGAGCATCAGAACAGGCAGAAGAGACGCTGAAGTCGGCAGCAGAACTGGCCCGCACAAATGAAGAGCGCCTGCAGGCTATCTTCATCCGCAGTATGAATCTCAGCTGGGCCTGCGATCGTGTAACAGACGCCCTCGCGCTCAACGACGCTGCACTCAAGTCCCTGACTGGACCGGCTGATCAACGCATGCTGAGAATGCTCGAAGGCTGTCTGCGGCTCATGATCGGAGAGTCTGAGCGGGGCCTGAGACTGCTACGGGACCTGGAAGACGAGCCCGCTACATCCCCCAATCTCGGGATATGGCTGATGGCATCACTCCTCAAGCCAGCAGCTCTTTCAGCTGTGGGACGCTGCCAGGAAGCGGTGGAGTTCGCTGAACGCGCATACGAGCAGCGCTGTGGGCTATCGGATCCGATGCCTCTCGTGCTCTTTGGAAAGGTGGCCTATCTCATCAGCCTGGTTAACGCGTATAACAGTGCGGGGAGGTTGAGCGAAGCGCGAGAGATCAGTGAGCAAGCATGGGAAGGGCTAAGGGAAACAAATGATCCAGTCCTGCCATGGATTCTTCTTCCCTACCATCAGGCGAACACTGATTGGATGTCCGGAAATGTGAGTGCTGCATACCGTTGGTATGCAGAGTCCGTAACCCAGGGCCGCTCATTCAACAACTACAGGATGATGCGTCGTGCATTGTCCGGACTAGCAGCCGCGGCTGCCCTTCAAGGAGAAATCAGCATCGCTGAAGCTGCCCAGCGAGAAGCGCTCACCTACCCTCCTTCGTATCCACCTGAACGAGAAGAGCACCTGGCTGAGGCCTGGTTGCTCGCTGCGCACGGCCGTCTGAGCGATGCAAGGACTGTACTCACCAACGCTGCGCAGTCAGCCCGCGATGCCGGCTGGTGGTCGACGGAGGCACAGTTGCTCACCGATGTCGCACGCCTTGGCGGAGCCAAGAGCGTTGTGCACCGGCTTGCCGAGCTCGCGGACGAGTGCGATGGCGAGTTGATAGCAGCCTGCGCGCGTCTGGCTGCAGCGCTGGAGAGCAACGACCCCGTGGAACTTTTTGCCACAGCCAACGCCCTGGAGGCTATCGGCCTGGAACTCCTTGCCGCAGAAGCAGCGATGGCTGCATCGGCTGCTTGGCGATCTGCCGGAGAAAGCCGGCGGTCTACCTCCTCGGCCCGACAGGCCACCGCCTACGCCGCCCGTTGCGGCAATGTGCAGACTCCGTTGCTTCAAAGCGCTGCACCCGCCGTAGCTCCACTCACCAGACGCGAACGTGAAATAGCCCGGATGGCCGCCGACCGCATCACTAGTAAAGAAATTGCTGCGGCTCTTCACTTGTCCCCCCGCACTGTCAACAACCACCTACATCAGATATACGCAAAGCTCGGTATCGCTTCCCGTCGCCAGCTCCCCGGAGCTTTCCACGTCGGCGGTTGATGGTGGACCTTGGGACTCTATTTGCGAATCAAGCCGGTGCTGGCCATGTTCCTGTTCTCCGGCCAGGGCAGGTGCGCTGCAGAAGGAGCCTCCCGGCGGCGTTGGCACCGAACCCGACGATCACGGCATCGGACGCTCGCGTGGCGGGCTGACCACCAAGCTGCACTTGGCGGTCGAGCAGGGGCATGAGCCGCTGTCGCTGCTTATCACCGCTGGTCAGCGGCACGACAGTCCGCAGTGCCATCACCCCCCGGCAGTGCCTACGTGTGGTCCCGCACGATGATCTTTCCGGTGTGCTTGCCGTGCAGCATGCCCAGGAACGCGTCCACGATGTTCTCGAATCCGTCCACCACCATCTGGTCCAGCGCGAGCCGTCCGCTCTGCAGATGGGGGACCGCGAAGGCGTACAGCTCGTCCTGCAGGTCGCGGTAGTTGCTGACCAGGAAGCCCTCCATGCGAAGGCTCTTCTCCACGATGTCCGCGTAGTTGAAGTGCGGCGTGGGCTCGTCCGGGGTGTTGTAGCGGCTGATGGTGCCGATCCGGACGATGCGCCCGAACTCACGCAGTGCGCCCACCGCGGCGGCCAGTTGCTCTCCGCCGACGTTGTCGACGAAGACGTCGATGCCGTCCGGTGCAGCCTTGGCGAGCAGTTCAGCGGCAGGGCCGTCGTGGTAGTCGAACGCCGCGTCGTAGCCCACCTCCCGGGTCAGGTGGTCGACCTTGGCCACCGAGCCCGCGCTGCCCACGAGCCGGCCGGCGCCCAGCAGTCGGGCGAACCGGCAGGTGGCCGTGCCGACGCCGCCGCCCGCGGCGGAGACGAAGAGGTCATCGCCCTCGCGGAGCCGGGCGATGCGGGTGAGGCCCACGTAGGCGGTCAGTCCGGTACCGCCGAGGACGCTCAGGTAGGCCGTCAGAGGGACCCCGTCGAAACGGGGAAGCTTGCGGCTCTCTTCGGGCCGGATCACGGAGTGTGTGCGCCAGCCCTCCCGGTGGAACACAATCTCGCCCTCGGTCAGCTCCGGCGTCCGCGAGGCGACGACGCGCCCGAGAGTCCGAGAGTCCGGCCCTCGAGCGGTGCGTGGAGCGCGAAGCCGCCGGGCACGTCGTCCATCATCTCGCGGTGGTAGGGGTCGACGGACCAGTAGAGGGTCGAAGCCGAGGACGACGGAGCAGTGCTCTCACTCGTGAGCGGGGGCAACGGAATGGCGATCATGCCCGCGCTCTCCCTGGTCGGAGCACCAGACTCGATCGAGATCACCGACCTCGGTCCGGAGCGCCCAACACGCCGCGTCGGCTACGTGACCACCCCGGAACTCGTCGCCTCCGCCGCCGTGCGCGCTCTGGTCCGGGAGCTGCGGGCCGCCGGCTCCGCCCTCTGACGGGCAGGCTCCGGCGAGACCAGGCAAAGGGGGGCCATGAGAACCGATACGTCCGCACCGGATCCGCAGGACCCGTCAGCCGCTCGTGGGTCGAGACCCTCCCTGACGGGGACCCAGGTGCGGCTTGGGGTGTTCCTCGCGAACAGCGAGACCGCGGGTGAAGCTGAGCGGAGCGGCGAGCAGTTGGAACGACTGGCTGGGCTCGGGCTGGAGTGGGCGGCGCAGGCATAGGTCTAATGCGGGCCGCATGCGCATCGGGGGGCGGACGACGGCCGAACCTCTCTTGGTATCTCACGTCGCCCGGACCGCTTGACCCCCGTCGAATACGAGACCATCATTGCCCACCCGCAGCTCTGGCTGCATAAGCCGCGCTGCCACCTGATCATGCAGCATTCCCGAGCGAGCACCCCATGCCGCCTCCAGTAAAGAAGGAAAATTATGAAAAAGATCGATCTACGCAAACTAGGACTGTGTGTCCTTGCGATTGGAACTATTGCCGGGGTCAGTCGTGCGATATTCGATCCAGAACCAAGTCTTCTTCGAGGATTTGGCTAAGCACTATTTATGGGACTTGCGCTAGGTTGCCCACTGTACTTCTTCGAAATAAGGCGGCGCAAAGAATAGGAAAGATTCAAGTCCATCACCCCGCTCGTTTTCTTCAACCCTTTCTCAGTGGACTTTTCAGCAGAAGAGACCACGCTGAAGGTGGTCAACGGCCGCCTCGTATCCGCCGAAGCGCGGAAAGGAGCGAGACGTCCCGCTCCCCCGCCAAGCTGCCCGGTCTTCCGCGAGCACTCCGAGGAGTTTTCAACCGTGGAGGTCTCGCTGCCCTGGCTGAAGCCGGACGGGCCGCTCGTCACCAAGCGCCTGTTCTTCTCGCTCACCGGCGGCGGCGCCGTCAGGCGGACCGACTTCAACACCCGCGTGTGGAAGTTCGCGCTCATCCAGGTCGGCTTCATTCCGGAGCCCAAGGAGGGCGGGCGGCACCAGGCGGCCCGTGAGCATGGGATGCATGCGCTGAGGCACTTCTACGCGTCCCTGCTCCTGGACGCCGGCGAGAACATCAAGGCGCTCATACGAGGGCGCCGGTTCGACGTCGGACGGCCCAGAGACGGCCCAGGGCGAGTGAGACGGGTCAGGGCCAGCGGTTCGCGACCGCCGGCCCTGATCGTTGATTCCGGGCTTTACACCATCTGACCTGTGCTTACAGCACCGGCAGGTTCTTGCGGAGCTCGAACGCCGTCACCTCGGAGCGGTACTCCTCCCACTCCTGCTTCTTGTTGCGGAGGAAGAAGTCGAAGACATGCTCCCCCAGCGTCTCCGCGACCAGCTCACTGCGCTCCATCAGCGCGATCGCCTCGCCCAGGTTCTGCGGCAGCGGCTCGATCCCCATCGCGCGGCGCTCCGAGTCCGAGAGGGCCCAGACGTCGTCATCGGCGCCCGCGGGGAGCTCGTAGCCCTCCTCGATGCCCTTGAGTCCGGCCGCGAGCAGGACCGCGTAGGCGAGGTAGGGGTTGGCTCCGGAGTCGAGGGAGCGGACCTCGATGCGGGACGAGCCGGTCTTGCCGGGCTTGTACATCGGAACGCGGATCAGGGCCGAGCGGTTGTTGTGGCCCCAGCAGATGTACGAGGGGGCCTCGCCGCCCGAGCCCGCGGTGCGGGCCGAGCCGCCCCAGATGCGCTTGTAGGAATTGACCCACTGGTTGGTGACCGCCGAGATCTCCGCGGCGTGCCGCAGCAGACCGGCGATGAAGGAACGTCCCACCTTGGAGAGCTGGTACTCGGCGCCCGACTCGTAGAACGCGTTGCGGTCGCCCTCGAAGAGGGAGAGGTGGGTGTGCATCCCGGAGCCGGGGTGCTCGGAGAAGGGCTTCGGCATGAAGGTGGCCTGGACGCCCTGCTCCAGCGCCACCTGCTTCATCACCAGGCGGAACGTCATGATGTTGTCCGCGGTCGACAGCGCGTCCGCGTACCGCAGGTCGATCTCCTGCTGGCCCGGCGCGCCCTCGTGGTGGCTGAACTCCACCGAGATGCCCATGGATTCCAGCATGGTGATGGCCTGGCGGCGGAAGTCCATCCCGACGTTCTGCGGGGTGTGGTCGAAGTAGCCGGAGTTGTCGGCAGGGGTGGGCCGGGTGCCGTCCAGCGGCCGGTCCTTCAGCAGGAAGAACTCGATCTCGGGGTGGGTGTAGAAGGTGAACCCGAGGTCGGAGGTCTTGGCCAGGATCCGCTTCAGGACGTAGCGCGGGTCGGCGAAGGACGGGGAGCCGTCCGGCATGAGGATGTCGCAGAACATCCGGGCGGTGCCGGGGGCCTCCGCGCGCCACGGCAGGATCTGGAAGGTGCCGGGGTCCGGTTTGGCGATCATGTCCGACTCGTAGACCCGGGCGAAGCCCTCGATCGCGGACCCGTCGAAGCCGATGCCCTCGTCGAATGCCTGTTCAAGCTCCGCGGGGGCCACCGCCACCGACTTCAGGAAGCCGAGCACATCGGTGAACCACAGCCGTACAAACCGGATGTCGCGCTCCTCGAGCGTACGGAGCACGAATTCCTGCTGCTTGTCCATGACCACATCCTTGCAGTTCAGACGGTCTGCGCACCACCGCCAGGGCGTAGTGGAGGAGCTTCAGTATCGCCACCCTTGGTTTCGCCCAGATTACGCACCCCGTATCCCCGGGGCACGCCGTCATCGTTACCATCTGCCTCCATGGGGGGCTCGCGGCGCCGCCGCATCGCACACATCGTGCGTCCCATGGCGCTGGGGAGCGCCGTGGCGACGCTCCTCACCGCGCTCTTCGTCTGCCTCGGGGTACCGCCGGACACCCGGCCCGGCCATACGGGCCACGACGGGGGCGGTCGCCCGCCGGGGATCACCGTCGCGGCTGGTGTGCCCGCGGGCGCGCAGGTCGGCTGTCCCTTCGACCGCGGCGACTGCGGCATGCTCGGCCATCTGTCGCCCGCCGTGCTGACGGCGCCGCCGCTGGACGCACCGACCGACCAGGCCGGCTCGCACCCCGTGTCCGCTGTGGTGCCTGTCTCCGGCCGGGTGCCGCGCACCGGAGCACTGCCCCGGGCGCCCGATCTGCATGTCCTTCAGGTGCAGCGGACCTAGGCCCCGCCCTTCTCCGCGCCACCGCCCTCACCACCCCCACTTTGAGAAGGACACGTCATGACTGCCAAAAAGAGCATCGCCACCGACCGCCGCGCCCGGATAGAGCAGATGCGCCGCGCCGAGCAGGCGCGCGAGCGCCGCAACCGCCTCATCACGATCGGCGTCAGCGGACTCGTGGTGGCGGGGCTCGTCGGCTTCGGCGTCTATGTGCTGAACGAGGAAGCCCGGGAGAACGAGCGGGCCAAGGCGCCGGTGCGGGGCGAAAAGATCTGGGACGCCAAGAAGCTGGGCCAGAAGCACACCGAGGAGCCGCAGAAGTACTCGATGAAGCCTCCGGTGGGTGGCAACCACAGCGAGGTGTGGATGAACTGCGACCGCGACGTCTACGCCGAGGAGATCCCCGAGTCCAACGCGGTGCACTCGCTTGAGCACGGCGCGGTGTGGGTCACCTACAACGACAAGGCCGCGGCCGAGGACGTCAAGAAGCTGAAGGACAAGGTCGGCAAGACCTCGTACTCCTTGATGAGCCCGGTGAAGGGCCAGTCCGGGGCCATCATGCTGAGCGCCTGGGGCAAGCAGCTCACCGTCGACGGCGCGGACGACCCCCGGGTGGACGAGTTCTTCACGAAGTACGTGCAGGGCCCCCAGACGCCTGAGCCGGGTGCGAGCTGCATGGGTGGGAAGACCGCGTGAGCCGGAGCACCCGACGTCTGACGCGTACGCACTGGGTGTCGATCGCGGCCGTGCTCCTGGCCCTGCTGTTCGCGGGGGCGGCCACGGTCGCGACGGCGGGCGGCGCGGACGAGGACGCTCAGCGGACCGCAGCGGGCGGCGCCGTGCCGGGCAAGGACTCGGCGGAGGCGGGCTTCGCCCGTGACATGGCGGTCCATCACCAGCAGGCGGTGGAGATGTCCTTCATCGTCCGCGACCGCACCGAGGACGAGGACGTGCGCAGACTCGCGTACGACATCGCCAACACCCAGGCCAACCAGCGGGGCATGCTGTTCGGCTGGCTGGACCTGTGGGGGCTGCCGAAGGTCGAGGCCGGGACCGAGCCGATGGCCTGGATGCAGTCCATGGACTCCATGGACCACAGCGGTCATGGCGAGCGCGCCGGGCAAGGGTCGGGCGGCGACGGCTCGCTGATGCCCGGTATGGCCACCCGGGCCGAGCTGGACCAGCTCGCCAAGGCCGAGGGCCGCCAGGCGGAGATCCTCTACCTCCAGCTGATGACCGACCACCACAAGGGCGGTGTCGTCATGGCGCGGGGCTGCGCCGAGCAGTGCACGGTGGCCCCGGAGAAGTCCCTGGCGCAGGGCATGGTCAATGCCCAGCAGTCCGAGCTGGATCTGATGGCCGACATGCTGAAAAAGCGGGGGGCGGCGCCCCGGAGCTGACCCCGACGGCAGCGGCTGACGGCGGTGAGGCGTCCTTGCGGCCCTGGTCATGGCCCTCGTCATGGCCACGGTCCATGGGGCGGCTCACCGCCGTCGGCGGTAAGGTCGAAAACGGGTTCGGGTCGCCGTATGAAGCCGCGTGTGAAGCCGCATACAGCAGGCAGGAGGTACGCACCCCATGACCACCGCCAAGGACATCATGCATCCCGGGGCGCAGTGGATCCCCGCGCACGAGACGCTCGACCGCGCCGCGCAGTTGATGCGTGAACTGAACGTGGGAGCACTCCCCATCGCCGACTCCGACGAACGGCTCGGCGGCATCCTCACGGACCGCGACATCGTCGTGGGGTGTGTCGCGATGGGCCACGACCCCGCCCGGGTGACCGCGGGTGACATGGCCAAGGGCACGCCCCGCTGGATCGACGCGGGCGCGGATGTGAACGATGTGCTGCACGAGATGCAGGACCACCGGATCCGCCGGCTGCCGGTCATCGAGAACAAACGGCTGGTCGGCATGATCAGCGAGGCCGACCTCGCCCAGCATCTGCCGGAGGGCCAGCTCGCCTCGTGGGTCGAGCAGATCTACGCGCGGGGCTGAGCCGCAGCCCGATCGACCGCCTGATCCATCGTCAGTACCGCGCGCGCCACCGCGTCCGGCCGGTCCAGCATGACCATATGGCCCGCGGACTCGACGGCCTCGAAACGCGCCTCGGCGTACGCGTCACCGTGCGCGTCGCCGCCGAGTGCGCGGGCGAGTGCGCGCTGCCGTTCCAGTCGGCGCCGGGCGAGCCGGTCGGCGAGCCCGCCGCGCCCGTCGTGAGCGGCGAGCACCGCGACGGGGATGCCCTGCGGCAGCGGGTAGCGCCCGCGCAGGGCGAGGAGTTCGGCGGCGACCGCTTGGTAGTGGGTGTTCTCGTTCAGGATGCCGTGCAGCACCCGCGAGGTCCGGTAGCAGCGGCGCACGAGCGCGGCGGGCGCCGGGTCGCCTCCCCCGGTCCGTGACAGCCGGACCACGAGGCGCCGGGTGGCCGGTCCCAGCGCGGCGGGGGCGCCCAGCAGGGACAGCGCGGTCCCGGCGCCGCGGGCGAGTGCGGTACGGACGGCCGGGGCCGGAGGCACCCGGGCGTCCTCCTCGATACTGGAGTCCACCAGTACGACCCCGGCCGTGCGGTGGGGATACAGCCGGGCGAAGGCCTCGGCGTGGAACCCGGCGATCGAGTGCCCGACGACCGTGGCGGGCCCGTCCAGGCCGAGTGCGTCGAGTACGGCGGCGATCCGGTGGGCCTCACCGGCGGCGGTGGGCGGCACCAGCGCGGGCCCGCTGAGCCCGTGGCCGGGCCGGTCGAAGCGGACGACCGTGCGGTACGGGGCGAGCAGCGGGACCACCGGGTCCCAGTCGAACCAGCTCATGGCGAGCCCGGCGCTGAGCACGCAGACCGGCCCGCTGCCGTCGACCACGACATGGTGCGGAACGCCTCCGAACCCGCCTCCGACGGCACCCCCGGACACGCCCCCGATCCGCACGAACCTCGTTTCGCCGCCCACCTTGCCGCTGACCTCGCCGCCGGCCTTGTCGCTCACGGGGCCACCCTGCCATGGGCGACGACACCACGGGGAAGCAATCACTACATTCACCACATAGGAGCGCATGATAGGCCGTGTCGGATCAGCCCTTACTCGGGTCTTTTGTCCGATCCGGCTAATGTGCGTCGTGTGATGAACCACCGGACGGCCGGGTACGGACCGCTGCCGCTGCCGATATGAGCGCGTCCGGCCGTCCCGTCCTGTTGTCCTGACGCGGTGGCAGACGCACCCCCCTTCACGCCTTCACCCCCCAGCGAGGTGCACACAGTCATGCCCATGGAGCACACCGGTCAGACCCCCTCCTCCCGTCGCGCCGTGCTCGGCGCCGGGCTCGCCGTCGCGGGATCCGGCCTGCTCGCCGCCTGCTCAGGCTCCGGCGACGGCGACTCCGGACGATCCGGCAGCCACGGCGCGGACCAGGGGGCGGGCCCCAGGGGCACCGCGGCGCCCGGCCGCGGACACGACGAGGGGGGTGGCATCCGTGAGAGGGACGGCGGCGGCAAGCGCAGCCGCCAGCTCACCTTCACTGCCCGGCCGAGCACGGTGGACCTGGGCGGCGGACGCACCTTCAAGACCTGGACGTACGACGACGAGCTGCCGGGACGCGTGGTCCGGATCACCGCGGGCGACACCCTCTCACTCACCCTCAAGAACCATCTGCCGGAATCGACCACGGTGCACTGGCACGGCATCGCGCTGCGCAACGACATGGACGGCGTGCCCTTCGTGACCCAGCCGCCGATCGAACCCGGCGAGTCGTTCTCGTACCGCTACGAGGTCCCGCACGCCGGCACCTACTGGTTCCACCCGCACCAGGGCGTCCAGGTCGACCGCGGTACGTACGCGCCGCTGATCGTGGACGACCCCAGGGAGCCGCTCTCGTACGACCACGAGTGGATCATCATGCTGGACGACTGGATCGACGGGGTGGACGGCTCGACCCCGGACGATGTCTTCTTCCAGCTCAGCAAGGGCAAGAAGATGGTGCACGACCCCGGATACGGACACCACGGAGGTGGCGGCGGGCACGACGGCGACCGGTCGGGTTCCGGTTCCGGTCCGGGCTCGAGCGCCCGGGCCGGGGCCAAGCCGTCCGGCGCCGTGGGCGCGGGCGGCGGGGCGCTGCGTGACGACGACCCGAAGAACGACGACCCCTCGGCGCGGCGCCGCCCCAGGGGCCCCCGGCGGGTGATGACGGGCGCCCACAGCAGCCTGCTCGGCCACGCGGGCGATATCGCCTACCCGTACTACCTGATCAACGGACGCACCCCGGACTTCCCCACGCAGTTCAAGGCCAAGCCAGGCGACCGGATCCGGCTGCGGATCATCAACGCCGGTGGTGAGACGGCCTTCAGGGTGGCGCTCGGCGGCCATCGCTTCACGGTCACCCACACCGACGGGTTCCCCGTCCGCCCGTACAAGACCGACGCCCTGCTGATGGGCATGGGCGAGCGCTACGACGTGCTGATCACGGCGAAGGACGGGGTCTTCCCGCTCACCGCGCTGGCCGAGGGCAAGCACGGCTCGGCGATGGCCGTGCTGCGCACCAGCGGCGGTCGCGCGCCAGGGCCGCGCACCCGGCCGCGTGAGCTGTACCGGGACGTGCTCACGTCGGCGGCGAAGCTGCGCCCGGACGAGTCCGTGGCCCTGCCGCGGCGCGGCAAGCCGGACCGGCTGATCAAGCTCAAGCTGACCGGCGGTATGGCGAAGTACGACTGGGCCTTCGACAACAGGCCCTACGACCCGGACACGATCCACCGGATCGAGTACGGCGAGCGGGTCCGCCTCGTGGTCATCAACGTCACGGACATGTGGCATCCGGTGCATCTGCACGGGCACACGTTCGCACTGGCCGACATCCTCTCGCACGGCGCCCGCAAGGACACGGCCGCGGTGCTGCCGCACCACAAGCTGGTGCTGGACTTCGACGCCGACAACGCCGGCGCGTGGATGCTCCACTGCCACAACATCTACCACGCGGAGTCCGGGATGATGACGACGGTCGCCTATCGCGACCGCCGAGGCCGCGGTCGCGGTCGCGGTCGCGGGTGACGCCGCACCCGTCACCCAGGATGTCCGGGGCGCCCCGGAGTGGGGCGCCCCACACTCCCCCGCAGGGACATTGCGTCAGTCAGACGATTACACTGTCCCCGTGCCTCAACTACGTCTCGCCCTGAATCAGATCGACTCGACCGTCGGCGACCTCGCCGGAAACGCCGAGTCGATCGTGCACTGGACCCGGCACGCCGCCCAGCAGGGGGCGCATCTGGTCGCCTTCCCCGAGATGGTGCTCACCGGTTACCCCGTCGAGGACCTCGCTCTGCGGTCCTCCTTCGTCGAAGCGTCACGGTCGGCCCTGCGCGCGCTCGCCGCGCGGCTCGCTGACGAGGGCTTCGGGGAGCTGCCGGTGATCGTCGGCTACCTGGACCGCTCCGAGAAGGCCCAGCCCCGGTTCGGCCAGCCGGCTGGTGCTCCGCAGAACGCAGGGGCGGTGCTGCACGGCGGCCGGGTGGTGCTGACATACGCCAAGCACCACCTGCCCAACTACGGGGTCTTCGACGAGTTCCGGTACTTCGTCCCGGGCGACACCATGCCGGTGATCCGTGTCCACGGGGTGGACGTCGCCCTCGCCATCTGCGAGGACCTCTGGCAGGAGGGCGGCCGGGTGCCCGCCGCCCGTTCCGCCGGTGCCGGGCTGCTGCTGTCCATCAACGCCTCGCCGTACGAGCTGGACAAGGACGACACCCGCCTCGAACTCGTCCGCAAGCGGGCCCAGGAAGCCGGCTGCACGACCGCGTATCTGGCGATGATGGGCGGCCAGGACGAGCTGGTCTTCGACGGCGACTCGATCGTGGTCGACAAGGACGGCGAGGTCGTCGCACGCGCCCCGCAGTTCGCCGAGGGCAGCGTGATCCTGGACCTGGACCTTCCGGCCGCGTCCCCGGACGCCCCCACCGGCACGGTGGACGACGGTCTGGCCATCGACCGGCTTGTGCTCTCCGAAGAGCCGCTGGCGCCGTGGGAGCCGGAGCTGACCGGCGGCTACGCGGACCGGCTCGACGACGCGGAGGAGATCTACTCCGCGCTGGTCGTGGGCTTGCGGGCGTATGTCGCGAAGAACGGTTTCCGCTCGGTGCTGGTGGGCCTTTCCGGGGGCATCGACTCCGCTCTCGTCGCCGCCATCGCCTGCGACGCGGTCGGCGCGCAGAACGTGTACGGCATCTCGATGCCGTCCAAGTACTCCTCGGACCACTCCAAGGGCGACGCAGCCGAGCTCGCCCGCCGGACCGGGCTCAACCTCCGCACCGTACCGATCGAGCCGATGTTCGACGCCTACATGGGCTCGCTCGGTCTCACCGGTCTCGCCGAGGAGAACCTCCAGTCGCGGCTGCGCGGCACCATGCTGATGGCCGTGTCCAACCAGGAGGGCCATATCGTCCTCGCTCCGGGCAACAAGTCCGAGCTGGCCGTCGGCTACTCGACGCTCTACGGGGACTCGGTGGGCGCGTACGGCCCCATCAAGGACGTCTACAAGACGACCGTGTTCCGCCTCGCGAAGTGGCGCAACGAGGCGGCGAAGGAGCGCGGCCAGACCCCGCCGATCCCGGAGAACTCCATCGTCAAGCCGCCGAGCGCCGAGCTGCGCCCCGGCCAGGTCGACACCGACTCGCTCCCGGACTACGACGTGCTGGACCGCATCCTGGAGCTGTACGTCGACCGGGACCAGGGCAAGGACGCGATCGTGGCGGCGGGCTACGACGAGGAACTGGTCGCCAGGACCCTGCGGATGGTCGACATGGCGGAGTACAAGCGCCGCCAGTACCCGCCGGGCACCAAGATCTCGGCGAAGGGCTTCGGCAAGGACCGCCGGCTCCCGATCACCAACCGCTGGCGGGAGAGCACCTCCCACTGAGCCCTGCGAGAGCAGAGGGGGCTTCCCGGTACCGCGGGAAGTCCCTCTCCCGTCTCTCGCCCCCGTCTGTCGCGAACGCGGTCAGAACGTGACGCGCGCGGCGATCGGGAGGTGGTCGCTCGCCGTGCGCGGCAGCGTCCAGGACGACACCGGCTCGACGCCCTTCACCATGATCTGGTCGATCCGCGCCATCGGGAACGAGGCCGGCCAGCTGAAGCCGAAACCGTCGCCCGCCGCGCCCTGGGTGGACCGCATCTGGGCGGTGACCGCGTTCAGCGAACGGTCGTTCATGGTGCCGTTGAGGTCACCGAGCAGCACCACCCTGGGCACCTCGTCGCGGGAGATCGCCTTGCCGAGCGCGTCGGCGCTCGCGTCCCGCTGGTTGGCGGTGAAACCGGCCTTCATCTTGACCCGTACGGACGGCAGATGGGCCACGTACACAGCCACGTCGCCGGACGGTGTCGCGACCGTGGAGCGCATCGCGCGCTCCCAGCCGAGCCGGATGTCCACGGGTCCCGTCCCGCTCATGGGGTACTTGCTCCACAGCCCGACCGTGCCCACCACCGAGTGATGCGGGTACGCCGACTTCAGTGCCTTTTCGTACGCCGGGACCGCCTCGGCCTTCAGCTCCTCCAGCGCGACGACCTCGGCGCCGGACTCCGCCACCTGACGCGCGGTGCCCTCGGGGTCCGGGTTGTCGGCGTTCACGTTGTGGGTGGCGACCGTGAGCGCGCCCTTGTCCGCGTACCGCAACCGCGGCTCGTCGCTCTCGCTCTTGCTGCCGAGCAGGCCGCCGAAGAGGTTCAGCCAGACCACGGCCGGCACCAGCAGGGCGATGAGCGCCGTGGCCGACCGCCGGAGCAGGGCGAACACCAGCAGCAGCGGTACGAGCAGACCGAGCCAGGGCAGGAAGGTCTCGGTCAGGCTGCCCAGGTTGCCGATCCGGTTGGGGATCTGCGCGTGGAAGATCATCAGCAGTCCGGCCAGCAGGGCGAACACGGCGAGCACGATGCCGCGGCGCCAGATCCCCGGATCGCGACGCCATCTGTCGAGCGCGGCCCGGACGCGGGAGCCGGAGCGTCCGCCCTGCTCCGCGTCCTGTCCCGTCTCCGTGATGAATGCCTGCCGCATGCGTGTCCTCACTGCCTTACCGCGCCTTGCTGCCGTGCCTCGCAAGCCGTGCCGTCCGCCCGTGCTGTCCGCGCCGCTACCGACCCTAGGGGATGACGGAGGGCTTGCCGTCGTACGGTCACGAGGACGAACCGGTGGGCGTGCCGGGTTCCGGTCACGGGTGGCGGGAAGGCAGCTGTGACAGAACACGCATATAGCGTCCTCAGTCCGCCTGGGACGGGCTCAGCGGCCGGGCGGGCCGGGCCGGGCTCAGGCCGTCGAGCACCGCGGCGACCATACGCTCCGCCAGGTCCTCCGGCAGCGGGGCGTCGGGCCGCATCACGGCCCTGACCAGTATGGGACCGACGATGAGGTCATTGATCAGGTCGATATCGACGTCGGCGCGGAGCTCCCCGCCCGCGATCCCCCGCCGCAGAATCTGCAGGACGGTGGCCCGCCGGGGGTCGATCACGGTGGCGACGTAGGCCGCCCACAGCTTGGGGTGGCTCTTCATCTGCGCCAGTACGTTGTGCAGCAGCGCCGACGAGCGGTGGGCGAGGCCCCGTACCCGTACGGACTCCAGCATCACGACCAGGTCGTCCCGGGCGGAAGTGCCCGGCAGGGCGGGCTCCGGTGGCTCGATGTCCCGGAGGACCTCGACGAACAGCTCCTCCTTGCCGCTCCAGCGGCGGTAGATGGTGGCCTTGCCCACACCGGCCGTGCGGGCGAGGCGCTCGATGGAGATCTCGCCCAGCGGGACCCCGTCCTCGAGGAGCCCCACCACAGCCGTCCGGATGGCCCGCTCGGCAGCCTCGCTCCGGGGGCGCCCCCGCGCAGCAGTACGGCCTCGCGCGGTGGCGCGGTCCCGGTCCCGGTCCCGCACAGCCGTACGACGCGGGCTTCCGGCGCTCCCGGCGGTGCCGACGAGCCCGGCGCTTCCGGCACTCACCCTCGGACCGCCCCTGCCGTGGGCCTTCCGTCCGGTTTCCCCGGGGGGCGTGTCCCGTCCGCTCCGGGGCGTACCCGTCCCGGCAAGTGCATCGCCACGACCACGGCGCCCACGACGGTCGCGGTCGCCGCCGCGAGGGCCGTGAGGTGCATGGCGAAGACGAAGGCGTCGTTCGCCGGGCCGACCAGCAGCTTCCCGGACGGGCCGAGCTTGGCGGCGGCGCTGAGAGTGGCCTCGATCGACTCGCCCGCCGCCGCCCTGACGCCGTCGGGCAGGCCCGCCGTCCTGGCCAGGGTGGACTCGATACCGCCCCGGTACCCCGCCGAGAGCAGCGAGCCGAGCACGGCCACGCCCAGCGCCCCACCCACCTGCCGGAACGTGTTGCTGATCGCCGAGCCGACGCCCGCCTTCTCACGGGGCAGCGCCTGCATCACCGCCACCGTCACCGGTGGCATCACATGGGCCATCCCCGCGCCTTGGACGAAGAAGGCGGCTTCGATCAGCCACAGCGGGGTCGAACCGTCGAAGAAGGCGAAGGCGGCGAGACCGGTGGTGATCATCAGCATGCCCGCCGTGCAGGTCGCCTTGGCTCCGAACCGGCCGATGGCGAGGCGGGCGCGCGGGGCGAACGCCGACTGCGCGATGGCGAGCGGCAGCAGCAGCAGTCCGGCCGCCAGCGGGCTGTAGCCGCGCGCGCTCTGCAGGTAGAACACGGACAGGAACGCCACGCCCATCATCGCGAAGAAGCCGAGCGCGGTCGCGGCGATCGCGGCCGAGAAGACCGGGTTCCTGAAGTACGAGAAGTCGAGCGCCGGATGGTCGCTGCGCACCTCGTAGACCACGAACACCGCCAGCACACCCAACCCGCCGAGCAGCGGCACCAGCACCGCCTGATCGGTGAGCGACGCCAGCTCACCGCCCCGGATGATCCCGTACACCAGCAGGACGAGACCGACGATCGACAGCAGCACGCCGACCGGGTCGAGTCGGCCGGGTGCGGGGTCCCGGGAGTCGGGGATCAGCACCACCATGGCGGCGAAGCCGATCAGCACCACGGGGACGTTGACCAGGAAGATCGAGCCCCACCAGAAGTGTTCGAGCAGCAGCCCGCCGGTGAGGGGGCCGAGAGCGATCGACACACCCACCCCGCCCGCCCAGATACCGATCGCCTTGGCCTGCTCATCCCGCTCGAACACGTTCATGAGGATGGCGAGCGTGGCGGGGATCACGAACGCGGCGCCGACACCCATCACCGCGCGGTAGGCGATGAGCTCGGCGGACGACCCGGAGAACGCCGCCAGCGCGGACCCCGCCCCGAAGACGGCCATACCGAACAGCAGCGCTTTGCGGCGGCCCGTACGGTCGCCGATCAGGCCCGCAGTGAACAGCAGGGCGGCGAAGACCAGGGTGTAGGAGTTGATGGCCCACTCCAGCTCGCCCTGGGTGGCCCCGAGGCCGACGGGGGCCGGGGTGGCGATGGTCTTGACCGCGACGTTCAGCACCGAGTGGTCGAGCACCACGATGAGCACACTGAACATGAGGACGGCGAGGATGGCCCAGCGGCGCCGGTGGACGGCTTCCGGGACACGGGGCGGGGCGGGTGGCGCCCCCGGGGGTGTGGACATGATCCAGGACTTCCCGTTTTCGATACGAGGCCGTCTCGTAATAGGAAAAAACGACCGGGATGGCGGAACGCTGGTGGACCGGTGGCGGAACATCGCCAGGTGTGAACGGCACCACTTCACGCGACGGGCGCCGGGATGCCACCATGGATGCGGTCCGGGGACGCCGTCAGGGCGCCTCGAGATGACGAAGGAGCCGTTCCATGACGCTTCAGGCTGCCCCGAAGCAGTCC
This sequence comes from Streptomyces sp. NPDC127084, assembly GCF_042724175.1. Taxonomy (NCBI): domain Bacteria; kingdom Bacillati; phylum Actinomycetota; class Actinomycetes; order Kitasatosporales; family Streptomycetaceae; genus Streptomyces; species Streptomyces sp. NPDC127084. Next base: position 27,381 of record NZ_JBHXFA010000008.1, on the reverse strand, counting down.
GCCGACAGCAGCGACAGCGGAAGCAAGGCGCTGTACGGCGGAAAGAGCACTCGCCGCGTCACCGTCCACGACATCGCCGCCGCCAAGCAGCGCGGTGAGAAGTGGCCCATGCTCACGGCCTACGACGCGATGACCGCGTCCGTGTTCGACGAGGCCGGTATCCCGGTGATGCTCGTCGGCGACTCGATGGGCAACACCCACCTCGGCTACGACACCACCGTGCCCGTCACGATGGACGAGATGACCCTGCTGTCCGCCGCCGTCGTCCGGGGCACCAAGCGCGCCCTCATTGTCGGCGACCTGCCCTTCGGCTCGTACCAGGAGGGTCCGGTGCAGGCCCTGCGCAACGCCACCCGGCTGGTCAAGGACGCCGGTGTGGGAGCGGTGAAGCTGGAGGGCGGCGAGCGCTCGCTGCCCCAGACCGAGCTGCTGGTGCAGGCGGGCATCCCGGTCATGTCCCATCTCGGGCTCACCCCGCAGTCCGTCAACACCATGGGCTACCGGGTCCAGGGCCGCAGCGACGAGGCGGCGCACCGGCTGCTGCGTGACGCCAAGGCGGCGCAGGACGCGGGCGCGTTCGCCCTCGTGCTGGAGCTCGTACCGGCGGAGCTGGCCGCCGAGGTCACCCGTTCGCTGGACATCCCGACCATCGGCATCGGCGCGGGCGCCGAGACGGACGCGCAGGTGCTGGTGTGGACCGACATGGTGGGGCTGACGGGCGGGAAGGTGCCGCGCTTCACCAAGCAGTACGCGAACATGCGGCAGGTGCTCGGCGACGCGGCGAAGGCGTTCGCGGAGGACGTGGCGGGCGGGGCGTTTCCCGCCGAGGAGCACACCTTCCACTGAGCACGGCCTGGACGCCACGGAGCCGGCCTGAAGGGCATCCGGGCCGTCCGGGTCCGGTCAGCTGAGCCACTCCCGGCACCAACGACAGCCCGCCGATCTTCCCCCGTCGGCGGGCTGTCGGCCGTCCGTGGAGGGGGCGCGGGGTTCGGGCTAGCCTGGAATCGGACTCGGGGACCCGCTCCTCCGCCGGGAGGCGGACGATTATGGCTGGAATCTTCACGAAGAACTTCGACTCCGCGGACGAGACCCGTCCCTTCGATGACGGTACGGGGAGGCTCGAGCTCCTCAACACCGAGCAGGGACCCGTCGGCCGCGCCGTGTTCGAACCGGGCTGGCAGTGGTCCAAGCACGTCAAGTCCATCGCCGGTACCGAGAGTTGCCAGGCCGCTCACGCCGGATACATCGTCAGCGGACGGATGAAGATCGTCATGGACGATGGGGAGTCCGCCGAGGTGGGGCCCGGCGACTACATAGGCGTCAAGCCTGGGCACGACGCCTGGGTGGAGGGTGACGAACCCTGTGTCATGCTCGACTGGGCCGGTTTCGGGGACTACGCCAAGCCCCGGTGACCGGTACCGACGCCGTTCAGCGCGCGGGCATCGCGATCTGCCACACCCTCGTCTCGCTGGGCGGACACCTTCTCGACGGCACCGACGCCGACCGCGGTACCGCACGGCCCTGACTCCGGCGCAAGGGGGTGTCGGTGGGCTGTCGGCAGTCTGTCGGTGGATTGTCGGTGGCGGCTGCCACGCTTCGGCACATGACGCGAAGCGACAAGAACGCCGTCGAGGTACGTGGCCTCGTAAAGCACTACGGCGAGACGAAAGCCCTGGACGGAGTGGACCTCGATGTGCGGGAAGGCACCGTGCTCGGGGTCCTCGGGCCCAACGGGGCGGGCAAGACCACGCTGGTGCGCTGCCTTTCCACGCTCATCGTCCCGGACGCCGGACGCGCCACCGTCGCCGGTCTCGACGTGGTCCGGCAGCCTCGCAGGGTGCGCCGCACGATCGGGCTGACCGGCCAGTACGCGTCGGTGGACGAGAAGCTCCCCGGCTGGGAGAACCTCTACATGATCGGGCGGCTGCTCGACCTGTCCCGCAAGGACGCGCGGCTCCGCGCGGACGAGCTGCTGGAGCGGTTCTCGCTCACGGAAGCCGCCAAACGACCCGCCTCCACCTATTCCGGGGGTATGCGCCGCCGTTTGGACCTGGCCGCGTCGATGATCGGGCGGCCCGCCGTGCTCTATCTGGACGAGCCGACCACCGGGCTCGACCCCCGCACCCGCAACGAGGTGTGGGACGAGGTCCAGCGGATGGTCGCCGAGGGCGCCACCGTGCTGCTGACCACGCAGTACATGGAAGAGGCCGAGCAGTTGGCCGACGCGTTGACGGTCATCGACCGCGGGCGGGTCATCGCCGAGGGCGCCGTCCATGAGCTGAAGGCGAAGGTCGGCGGCCGGACCCTGCGGATCAGGCCCGCCGACCCGGCTGAGCTGGCGCCGATGGCGGCGGCGATCCGCGAGGCGGGACTGGACGGTATCGCGGGCATCCAGGCCGTACCGGACGAGGGCGTGCTGTATGTGCCGATCCTCAGTGACGAACAACTGACCGCCGTGGTCGGGCTGCTGGGCGCCCGCGAGCTCGCCGTCGCCGACATCGGCACCGATCTGCCCAGCCTGGACGAAGTCTTCCTGGCCCTGACCGGCCAGAAGACCGCGTCCGCCACCCACACGATTCCCCAGGAGGTCGCGGCGTGAGCGCCACCACCGTCTCCCCTGCCACGCCTGACACCCTGGTCGGGAAGCACGCGCTCGACGACGACAGCCGGATCGGGCTGCGCGGCAATCTGCGCCACATCGGCGCGCTCGTCCGCCGGAACCTGCTGTGGATCCGCCAGGACCCGGAGTCGATGTTCGACGCCGTGCTGATGCCGATCGTCTTCACCCTGCTGTTCGTGTTCGTCTTCGGCGGCTCTGTCGGGGCGTCCCTGGGCGGCGACCGCGCCACGTACGTGGACTATGTGGTGCCCGGCCTGATGGCGATGATCGGTATGAACATCGCCATGGGTGTCGGCACGGGTTTCAACCAGGACTACCAGAGCGGGGTCATGGACCGGTTCCGGTCCCTGCCCATCGCCCGGTCATCGGTGCTGATCGCCAAGGTCGTCGTCGAGTTGCTCCGGATGTCCGTCGCCACGACGATCCAGCTGGCCGTCGGCTTCCTGCTGGGTATGTCCGTGTCGCAGGTCTGGGGGCTGGCCGCCGCGTTCGGTCTGTCCGTGGTCTTCAGCTCTTCGGTCATGTGGATCTTCCTCACCATGGGCGTGACGATGAAGAGTGCCCAGGCCATTCAGGGCATGGGGTTCCTGGTACTGATGCCGCTGCAGTTCGGATCCTCGATCTTCTCGCCGCCCAGCACCATGCCGGGGTGGCTGCGGACCTTCACCGACTACAACCCGATGTCCTCGCTCGCGGACGCGGCGCGCGGTCTGATCCACGGCGGACCCATCGCACACGATGTGTGGGTGACGCTGATCTGGTCGGTGGCGATCACCGCGGTGATGGCTCCGGTCGCGGTCCGGAAGTTCCGCACGAAGTCCTGACGTGCCGCTCCACGAGCGCGACGGCCTGCTCCGGGGTGAGGCTCCCGCCTTCGGCGGAGCGGGCCGCCCAGCACTCGTCGCCCAGCACGGCGCGGACGGCAAGCTCCGCACGCTCTCGGCCCTCGCGCTCCAAGGTCGTCGGGACATGCCCGGCGGGCAGCAGCCGCCGGTGCGCACCCAGCAACCGGGCCGCGTCGGCGGCTGCGCCGTCCGCGCGGTCACAGGTGGCGGCGGTGCGGTCGATGCCCGCGGCGGGACCTGCCGGACCAGCCGGCCTGACCGGAGCGGCGAGGCGGGCGAGCGCTTCAGCGGCGGTCGGTAGCTGGGTCGCGACCAGATTCGGCGCGACCATCCGGGCGATGGGCGCCAATGCGGACTCCAGCGCCACGTGGACATGGCGGAGCGCCTCCGGGTAACGGCCGTCGAGACAGTCGATCCAGGCCAGCGAGCCGAGCCGGAAGCCGTCGAAGAACGCCAGGGTCTCGGACTGGAACTCGTCCGCGAGCAGCTCCAGTTGCTCGCGGGCTTCGGCCGTACGGCCGTCGAGCCCGAGCAGCATGGCGAAGAAGAGCCGTGCGGTGGGCAGGGCCTCGCCGACGACGCCTTCGTCGGGCTGCGCGAGCACCTCGCGGAAGATGGCCTCCGCCTCGTCGCGGCGGCCGAGCTCGGTGAGCATCGCCGCCTGCCGGGCGTGCAGATACGGCACCTGGCTGTCCGCGCCCAGGCGCCGGGCACGGTCGACGGCGGCGGTGAAGTCCTCGGCGGCGAGTGCGAACTCACCGCGCGTCTGCCGGGCCTCCCCTCGCGCCGACAGCGCTCCGGCGGCTCCCCAGAGGTCTCCGATGCGCTCGAAGATCTCCAGACTGCGATCCGCGTCGGCGCGTGCGTCGCCCGGCCATTCGCCGCGGTTCGCCAGCACATTGGCCCGCATCTGGAGGGCGACACCGAGGTCCCACTCGTAGCCGTACTCCGCACAGCCCCGCACGGTCTCGTCGATGGTGCTGAGCAGCTGCTCCTCGTCACCGGTGAGCACGACAGCGTAGAGCCAGAGTGAACCGGGGAAGCGGCAGGTCTGCGGATGGCCGGGGCGATACGCCGACGCGACCCCGCGCAGCCAGTCGAGCCGCTCGGGTGTCGTCCAGTCCTCGGCCCAGTGCTCCATACTGCAGACCCCGATCAGCCGCACCCCGCGCCGGGCCTCCTCGCGGGACCCGGCGTCGAACGGCGGCGGAGTGTCGGTCACCTTCGCACGCATCGGCTCGGCGGGTACGACGGGCGCCGCGAACGGATCGGGCCCGAGCGCCGCCACGGTGCGCGACCAGTGCCGGGCGGGAGCGCGCAGATCCCGCATCTGCCAGTACCAGGCCAGCGACAGCACGAGGCACAGCGCCTCGTCCTCGTCGCCCGCGGCGGTGGCCCGGTGCAGCGCCGTGTGCAGGTTCTCCCGTTCCCGTTCCAGTCGCGCGATGGCCTCGATCTGTCCGGGGCCGCGCAGCAACGGGTCGGTGCGGCGGGCGAGTTCCCGGTAGTACACGAGATGTGCCCGCTCGGCCTCCGCCCGGTCGCCCGCCTCGTCGAGCCGTTCGGCGGCGTATTCGCCGACGGTTTCGAGCAGCTGGTAGCGCATCGTCCCGTCCGTCGAGGGGACGGCGACGACGAGTGACTTGTCGACGAGGGCGCCGAGCAGGGGGAGGACGTCCCGCTCGTCGGCCACTCGCGCCGACGACGCCTCGGGTTGGCGTATGCCGTGCGGGCCGGACAGCGCGCAGACCGCCTCCGCGGCTTCGAGGTCGCAGCCGCGGGCGAAGACCGCGAGCCGGCGCAGGACGGTGCGTTCTGCCGCGTCGAGCAGGTCCCAGGACCAGTCGACCACCGCGCGCAGGGTCTGCTGGCGCGGCAGGACGGTGCGGCTGCCGCTCGTCAGCAACCGGAAGCGGTCGTCGAGCCGGTCGGCGATCTGCCGTGGCGTCAGCAGCCGCAGCCGGGCGGCGGCGAGTTCGATGGCGAGGGGCAGACCGTCGAGACGCCGGCAGATCTCGGCCGCCGCCGCAGCGGTGTCGTCGTCGACCTCTCCCTCCGCGGCTGCGGCCGCGTCGAGCCGGAAGCCGGGGTTCGCCGCCGCACCGCGTTCCGCGAGCAGCCGCAGGGCCATCGGAGTGGGAAGCGGCCCGACCGGCCGTACCACCTCACCCGGCACACCGAGGGGTTCCCGGCTGGTCGCGAGGACGGTCAGCCCCGGGCACCGCTCCAGGAGCCGCTCGCACAGCGTGGCCACCGCTTCCACGAGGTGCTCGCAGTTGTCGAGTACGAGCAGCATCCGGCGCCGGCCGCAGTGCTCGGTGAGGCGTACCAGCGGATCGCCCCCGTGCCACAGCTCCTCGGCACCGACGCCCCGCAGCACGGTCTCCCGTGCGCCGACGGCGGTGAGCACGGCCTCCGGCAGGTTGCCGGGGTCGCTGACCGGGGCGAGCTCCGCGAGCCAGACACCGTCCGGATACGCCCGGGCCGTCTGCTCGGCGGCCTCCTGGGACAGCCGGGTCTTGCCGGCGCCACCCGCGCCGACGAGGGTGACCAGTCGGGTCCGGCGGAGGTCGCCGCGTATGGCCTCGATATCGCTCTCCCGCCCGACGAAACTGGTCAGCCGGGCTCGCAGGTTCCCCGACGCGGGCACGGTTCCCGAGGCGGGCGCGGGCCGCACCACCACCGGCACACCCTGCACCGGCGCGGACCCGACCACCGGCGCGGGTGCGAGCAGTTCGGCGTGCAGGGAGCGCAGCTCGGGACCGGGTTCCGCGCCCAGCAGGTCCGACAGCTCGCGGCGCACGGACTCGTAGGCCGCGAGCGCCTCGGCCGGGCGGCCGACCGCGCGCAGGGCGCGGATACGCAGTGCCTGGAGGGATTCGTCCAGCGGGTGCTCGCCGCAGAGGGCGACCAGCGAGGGCAGCGCCTCCCGGGCCCGGCCCAGGGCCATGAGCGCGACCAGCCGGGTACGGCGGGCTTCGAGGCGGCGGGCGTCCCAGCGGGCGGCTTCCGCCGCACGGTCGGGCAGATCGGCGAGCACCGGTCCCCGCCACAGCGCCAGGGCCTCGTCCAGCGGTTCGACGGCCCGGCCGGGATCGCCTTCGGCCAGCGCCTGGGCGCCCTGCTCCGCGAGCCGCGCGAAGCGGTGCAGATCCACGTCGCCGGCATCGGCGCGCAGCCGGTAGCCGCCCTCCGCGGACACCACCTCCGCATGCCCGAGAGCGCGGCGGGCCCGGCCGACGAGAGCCTGCACGGCGCCTGCGGCGTTGGCCGGGGAATCGCCGTCCCATACCTCGTCCACGAGCATCCCCACCGGCACGGTGCGTCCCGCGCGCAGCGCCAGCACGGTCACGAGGGCACGCAGCCGTGTCCCGCCGAGCGCGGCGGGGGTGCCGTCGTCCTGGATGGCCTGTGTGGTGCCGAGTACGCGGTATTGCACCGGCCCATTGTCATCGATCACCGTGAGTCCGACGATGACGCCGAGCCACCCGGAGCGGCTACGCTCGCCCCAGCCTCAACCCCAGTCCAGGCACCAGCCGCACGCCCCATCCCCAGGAGCCCGCCCCATGGCCACCGCCGCGACCCGCAGCAGCGATCGGCGAATCTCGCCCGTCTTCCTCGGAATCGCCGCGATCATGGCGGTGACCGGATGGGCCGTGTGGACCGGCTTCGCACCGAACCCCGGGCTCGCGGTCTTCCTCTTCGTGACATCGGCGTGGATCGTCTCGCTGTGCCTGCACGAGTACGCGCACGCCCGCACGGCGCTGCACGGCGGTGATCTCACCATCGGGGCCAAGGGCTATCTGACGCTCAACCCGCTCAAGTACACCCACGCCCTGCTGAGCATCGTGCTCCCGGTGATCTTCGTGATCATGGGCGGGATCGGCCTGCCGGGTGGCGCGGTGTTCATCGAGCGGCACCGTATCCAGGGCCGCTGGAAGCACAGTCTGATCTCGGCGGCCGGACCGCTGACGAACGTGCTGTTCGCGATCGTGTGCACGGCACCGTTCTGGCTGGGCGCGCTCGACGGGGTACCGATGGCGTTCCGCTTCGCGCTGGGCTTCCTGGCGCTGCTCCAGCTGACCGCCGCGATCCTGAACTTCCTGCCGGTCCCGGGGCTTGACGGGTACGGGGTGATCGAGCCGTGGCTGCCCCACGGGGTGCGCCGCCAGGTGGAGCCGTTCGCCCCGTTCGGTCTGCTGGCGGTGTTCGGCGTGCTCTTCATCCCCGAGGTGAACCACGCCTTCTTCGACGCGATCGACACGCTGCTGCGCGGTCTCGGGGTGACGGATGTGGACTCGTACTGCGGGCAGAACCTCTACCGCTTCTGGACCGTGCAGAACCCGGTCTGCGAGACGTTGACCAGCGGGTGAGGACTCAGCCGGCCTTGGCGCGGCGGAAGTAGTAGATCGCCATGTTCGAGGACACACCGGCCATCAGCACCCAGACGATCCCCAGCCAGCTGCCCTGGACGAAGGACACCACCGCGGCGGTGGCCGCGAGCAGGCAGATGACGAGCGCGTAGAGGGCGAGGCGGGGCATGGGGGCGGGCTCCTGTCCGGTGACGTGTCTCCGGTCCAGTGTCCCCCATGCCCGCGGGGCGTCCGTCCTGGGTCAGACGTCGGTCACCCGCAGGCCCGCGTGGGCCTTGTAGCGGCGGTTCACCGAGATCAGGTTGGCGACCAGCGACTCGACCTGGTGGGCGTTCCGCAGCCGTCCCGCGAAGACGCCCCGCATACCGGGGATGCGGGCCGCGAGGGCCTGTACGAGGTCGGTGTCGGCACGCGACTCGCCCAGCACCATCACATCGGTGTCGATCTCCTCGATCGACTCGTCCTGGAGCAGCACGGCGGACAGGTGGTGGAAGGCCGCCGTGACCCTGGAGTCGGGCAGCAGGGCGGCGGCCTGCTCGGCGGCGCTGCCCTCCTCCGGCTTCAGCGCGTAGGCGCCCTTCTTGTCGAAGCCCAGCGGGTTCACGCAGTCGATGACCAGCTTTCCGGCCAGTACCTCGCGCAGCGACTCCAGCGTCTTGGCGTGACCGTCCCAGGGCACGGCCACGATCACCACATCGCTGCGCCGCGCGCACTCGGCGTTGTCCGCACCCTCGATGCCGAGGCCCAGCTCGGCGGCTGCGCGCTCGGCGCGCTCGGCCGCCCTGGAGCCGATGATCACCTTCTGCCCGGCTCGGCCCAGCCGGTACGCGAGGCCCCGGCCCTGGTCCCCGGTGCCGCCGAGGACCCCGACGACGAGGCCGGAGACATCGGGGAGCTCCCAGGGGTCCTTCGGAGCTGGCTTGGGGGCGGCGGCGTTGTCTTGAGAAGTCATGTGCCGACCTTACGTGTACGGGTTTCGCGTACACCCCACACCATGGGGGTCCTTGGGGCAGGATGCCGGGACATGGATGCCGTACGTGTCGCACTGCTGCGGGAGGTGCTGGCCGGGACCGCCTGGCCCGCCGAGGCCCGGCGGTTCGCGGGTGTACTGCGCTCGTCCGTCGTACCGCACGGCGGGGGGCTGCTGCTGGTCGGAACGGCGGAGTACGAGCCCTGGCACCTGGCCGCCCACCTCGTGGACGAGGCCGCCTGGTCGGGCCAGCCCGCGCTGGCCCCGACGCTGGTGCGGCACCGGGTCCGAGCGGGTGATCCGGCGCATCTGGCCGTGGGGCTGGCCCGGGTGGAGGCGGCTGGGCGGGGGGAGACGGTGCTGCTGGTCGCCCCGGAGCGGCCGGACGCGGCACTGCTCGAAAGGGTGCACGACGCACGCCGCTCCGGGGCGACGGTGCTGTCCCTGGACGCCGGTGACCCGGAGGTGCGGGGTCTCGCGCATGAGGCGCTGACGGTGCCCCGATCCGCGGAGGTGGATCTGGACACCGTCCAGCACCTGATCAGCGCGGCGACCGGCGAGAACGGCGCCCCGCCCGGTCACCGCCGCCACGGGGGCCTGCGGGCCCGCCTGTTCCGCCTCGCCGACCATCTGACGGCCCCACCGCCCCCGCGCTGGTAGCGGCAGGCGGGGCCGGGGCCCGCTCGGGCTAGGGGCTACTCGGGGGCACTCTCCCCCCGGGGGGCGTCGTGCCAGCGGGGGTCGTTCTCCCACTGGAGGTTCTTCTCGCGGGCCGTCTCCATCGCGTGCTCCGCCTCCGTCCGCGTCGTATACGGCCCGAAGCGGTCCTTCGCCGGGCACTCCGGCCCCTCTTCGACCTTCTTGTGCTCCAGGCAGTAGTACCACTCGCCCGGCTTGCCCACCGTGCGCTTCTTGAACAGGGCCATCCTCGGCTCCTTCCTCTGTCGCCATGCTGCCTGCCCCGCGGGGCTCCCGCTACGCCGCAGAGCATGTGCGGGACCCCCGGATAGACTCGCTGGCATGTCTGGCCAGTCGCTGCTCGTACCAGGGGAGCTCTCTCCCACCCGTTCCGTCCCCGGAAACATCCGGCGCCCCGAGTACGTCGGGAAGCCCATGCCGAAGCCGTACACCGGCGCGGAGGTCCAGGACGCCGAAACGATCGAGCGTATGCGCGTCGCGGGCCGCATCGCCGCGCGGGCGATGGAGGAGGCCGCGAAGCTCATCGCACCCGGGGTGACCACCGACGAACTGGACCGGGTCGCGCACGAGTTCATGTGCGACCACGGGGCCTACCCGTCCACCCTGGGTTACCGCGGCTTCCCGAAGTCCCTGTGCTCCTCCGTCAACGAGGTCATCTGCCACGGGATCCCGGACTCGACGGTGCTGCGGGACGGCGACATCGTGAACCTGGACGTCACCGCGTACCTCAACGGCGTGCACGGCGACAACAACGCCACCTACCTCTGCGGCGATGTCGACGAGGAGTCGAAGCTGCTGGTCGAGCGCACCAGGGAGGCGCTGAACCGGGCGATCAAGGCGGTCCGGCCGGGCCGTCAGGTCAATATCATCGGACGGGTCATCGAGTCGTATGCGAAGCGGTTCGGCTATGGCGTCGTGCGCGACTTCACCGGGCACGGGATCAATTCCTCGTTCCACTCAGGGCTGATCATCCCGCACTACGACAGCCCGCACGCGACGACCGTCATGCAGCCGGGGATGACCTTCACGATCGAGCCCATGCTGACGCTCGGCACGCATGAGTACGACATGTGGGACGACGGCTGGACCGTGGTGACGAAGGACCGCAAGCGGACCGCGCAGTTCGAGCACACCCTGGTGGTGACGGAGACGGGCGCCGAGATCCTGACGTTGCCCTGAGGCGGAAACGGGGTAGGAATTTACCGACAGGTCGTCGGGAACCAGTTGACTTAGGTATGCCTAAGTAGGAGCATCCTAGCTGGTACCCGCCCCCATCGGCCCACGCCACCGGAGGTCCGCATTGGACACGCTGGACACGCCCACGCCGTTCTCCACGCTCATCCGTGTCGCGTCGCACGAGCAGCACACGGAGGCGGAGACCTCGACGTTCATGAGCGATCTGCTCGGCGGGAGGCTGGGAGTGGAGGCGTTCGCGCGGTACACGGAGCAGCTGTGGTTCGTGTACGCGGCGCTCGAAGGCGCGGCCGAGTCGCTCAGGGCGGACAGGGTGGCCGGACCGTTCATACAGCCCGAGCTGTTCCGTACGGCGGAGCTGGAGCGTGACCTGGCGCATCTGCGCGGGACCGGCTGGCGGGCCGGACTGCGGGCGCTGCCCGCGACGGCGGCGTACGCGGCCCGGATCGAGGAATGCGCCCGGGACTGGCCGGCCGGCTATGTGGCCCACCACTACACCCGCTACCTCGGCGACCTGTCCGGCGGTCAGATCATCCGCGACAAGGCCGAGCGTACCTGGGGGTTCGAACGCAAGGGCGACGGCGTCCGGTTCTATGTGTTCGAGCGGATCACCAACCCCGCGGCGTTCAAGCGGGGTTACCGCGAGCTGCTGGACCGGGTGGACGCGAACGACCTGGAGAAGCAGCGGATCGTGGACGAGTGCAAGCGGGCCTTCGACTTCAACGGAGCGGTGTTCCGGGAGCTGGAGGGGGAGTTTCCGCTGAGCGCATGACGGCGTGCGGCAGCCGGAGGCGTTCCGTGCGCCGCAGGGGCGCTATCCGGGTGGCGGTGGCACGGGGCGCGGCGGTGTCCCTCACATAGGACGCCGTGCCGGGCCCGGCGGGCCCGGCAGCAGCGGGGCCGGCCGCGCGCGGGGCCATCCGCACCCGGCCGCCGATCTCCACGATGCCGTCCGGACCCGGGGCGGTCAGGATCTGCGAGCCCCGGCCCTGGGTGATGTTCAGGGCGCGGCCCAGCCGGGCGGTCAGCAGCAGAGCCGCCGCGCCGGTCGCCTCGTCCTCGACGATCCCGTCCCCGCGGCGCGGGAAGGCCCTGGCCCGTACCCGGCCGGCCGCCTCGTCCTCCCACGCCCAGGCGTACAGCCAGCCCTCGCCCGGTGGCGGCGTGGGCAGCGCGTCGACCTCGGCGGCTGAGCCGTACTGCTCCAGCAGCCGAGGCGGCGCCCACTCGGCGCGGGCGCTGATCCAGGTGAACTCGCCGTCGTCGCGCGCCCACACCTCACCGGCGGGCGGCTGCACGGTCTCCAGGTCCAGCAGCCAGGCGACTCCGACCAGCGGATGCCCGGCGAACGGCAGCCGCACGCCGGGCGTGTAGATGTCGACGGTCCCGCGCTCGGGATCGTCGACGAACACCGTCTCGCTGAAGCCCAGTTCGGCCGCCAGTGCCTGCCGGGACTCCCGGTCGGGCCAGCGGCGCGGGTCGCGTACGACTCCGAGGGCGTTGCCGAACCGGCCGTCGCCGGCGCAGAAGACCTGGAGCACGTCGAGTTCGTCCACACCGGCATTGAAGCACCCGGGCATATGCGAGCGCCGCCCTCAGCCGAAATCGGCCGGAGCGGCGATCGTCACACCCGGGAGCGTCAGTTACGGGTCTCAGCGCGGCGGCGCACCGCGAACACCACGCCCGCGCCCGCTGCGGCGAGGGCACCCGCGGCGGTCAGAAGGGCGCCGCCGGGGACCTCGGAGCCCGTGGTGGCGAGGCTGCCGGTGGTGGTGAGCCCGCCGCCGGCCGTGCCACCTCCCACCGTGCCGCCGCTGGCGCCGCCGTCCGTCGAGGACGAGGCGTCCGCGGTCGGTGCGGCGCCGCCGGACGGGTCCGTGATCGGCAGGGCGGCGTCCTTGTCGAGGGTGAGGGTGACCGTCACCGGGTCGATCGGCGTGCCCGGCTGGTAGAAGGACTCGCCGTTCGGGCCGGCGAACTGCGCGGCGCCCGCATCGGTGAGCTTGGCGGGGAGGTTCTTGAGGGTGACGACACCCTTCTTCGCACGGAAGTCGGCCTTGCCGAGGTCGAGCTTGGCGAACGCCACGTCGTTCGACGTGCCCTTGGCGGTGGCGACGTCGGCGATGAGCGTGCCGGACGACTTGCCGGTCGTCTTCACCTTGATGTCACCGATGGTCCAGTCGATGCCGTGCGCGGCGCAGGCGAAGCGGACCTTGCCGCCGAAGGCGGCGTGGGGGGGGTGCGCACAGGGGGGGGTAAAGGGAGAGTAAGACAAAGAAATGATATACGGGAAAGTGTGGGGTGGGGCAACCGAAACAAGGGTGTGAGACACACA
>NZ_JBHXFA010000008.1:13489-14332 GCF_042724175.1 Streptomyces sp. NPDC127084 | reverse complement strand
CCCCTTGATGCCCCCCTTGGACCAGTCTGCGCCGCGCGGGGCGCCGGCGACGGCGACCTGGCCGCCGATGGGGGCGTCGGCGCTGCGCGCCGCGGAGTCGAGACGGGCCTTGCCGAAGCGGAAGTCGTAGCCGGAGCCGTTCTTCTGGGCGCCGCCGGACACGGTGATGCTCCCGCCGCAGACGCCGTCCACGTAGTCGCGCCAGGACTTCTTGACGCCCCAGCTCAGCTTGCCGTCCCGGACCTCGGCCGGGGACGGCTTCGCGGTGGGCTTGCCGGTCGGTGTCGGCTTGGAGGTCGGCTTGGAGGTCGCCGTCTCCGTGGCCGTCGGGGTCGGCTTCGGCGGCGTGCCGCCGCCGGTCGCGGGCTTCACGGTGAGCGTCGCCGGGTCGAGCTGGGTGCCCTCCTGGTAGAAGCCGGAGAAGGCTTCCGCGCCGCCCGCCGTGAGCTTGGCCGGGATGTCCTTGAACACCATCGCGCCGCCCGTGCCCTGTCCGGGACGTACCCCGGACATGTCCAGCGTGGCGATCGCCAGGTCGTTCCTCGTGTCGAAGGTGCCGTCCTTCTTCTTGGTGACGACATCGGCGGTGATCTCACCGGTGGGGGTCGCCGAGCCCCTGGTGCTGAGCTTCAGGTCGGACATCCTGATGTCGAGCACACCGCCGTGCGCCGAGAAGTGGACGCTTCCCTTGAAGGCGTTGGCGGTGGCATGGGTGGCCGTGTCATAGGTGCCCGTGCCGTCCACGAAGGTGAACACCCCGTTGCCCGCCGCCTGCTTGGCGCCGGGGGCCCCCCCGCGGTGGTGGCGGGGGGGGGGGGCGGGGGGGGGCGGTGGGGGGGAGAA
>NZ_JBHXFA010000008.1:0-13479 GCF_042724175.1 Streptomyces sp. NPDC127084 | reverse complement strand
GCGGTCCAGTATGGTCAACACCCGGTGGCCCGCCGCGTGGTGGGGGCCGGCGCCCTCGGTGTGGGGGCGGGGGGCCACGGGCGAGGCGAGGTACTTGCGGAAGGACTCCTTGAAGCCCCAGTCCAGAGTGCCGTCCTTCAGCTCCAGCGCCGGGGCGCCGGAGGCCTTTTGCGCGGCGAGGGCGGGGAGGGCGAAGGCGGTGGCGCCGAGGGCGGCGGCCGTGGTGACGGCGGAGACGAAGGCTATGGGGCGTCTGGAGGCACTGGCGGGCATGGGCGGTGGTCTCCTCGAAGGACTACTCGATGGTGGTGGGGTGGGTTGTGCGGGGTGGGGGTTATGTGGGGTGGGTGCTGACGGGGTGTCGGTCAGTCGGTGGTGCCGGCCCGGGTACGGCGGCGTACGGCGTACCCGGCGATCGCGGCGGCGATGAGCACGCCCGCCCCGATCCCGGTCACGGTCAGCGCGCCGGTACCGCTGGACGATCGGGCGCGGGTGGACGATTCGGCGGGTGCGGTGGCCTTCGCCTTCGGCGCGGACGTCGCGGTGTCGCTGCCCAGGTCGGGCAGCGCGGGAAGCCGTGTCTGCGCGTCCAGGGCCACGGCGAGGGACACCGGGTCCATCGCGGTGCCCGCCTTGTACAGCGATCCGAACGCCTTGGCGCCCTCGGCCGTCAGGGTGGCAGGGGCCTCGGTGACGACGGCGAGCCCGGACTTCGCGGCGAAGTCCCTGACGGGGAAGGTGATGAGCGGTACGGCCCGGTCGGTCCTGCCGTCCCGTCTCACATCCGCGCTGAGGCTGCCACGGCCGCCGCGCACGGTGACCGCGATCCGTCCGAGCGTCAGGTCGAGTCCGGTTCCGGTGAAGCGGACGGTGCCGGTGAAGTCCGCGTCGAGCGTCTGCCCGCCGGGATCGTACGTTCCCTTGCCGCGTGGGAAGCGGAAGAGCGCGCCGCCGTTCTGGGCACCTGCGCCGAGGACCCAGGAGCCCTTGGCGATGGGGCCGGTGACGTACTCGCGGAAGGTGCGGCGTATCCCCCAGTCGACGGCCGCGTCCCGGAACGCGCCCTGCGGCGGCCGGGCTGCGGTGGCCTCCGGGAGTTGCGGCCGCGGGGACGCCGGCTGCGACGGCTGCCGGGCCGGAGCTGCGGTGCGTACGTCCACGGACAGGGTCACCGGGTCGAGCGCGGTCCCGGCCGGGTAGTAGCCCGCGAAGGCGGTGGCGCCCCGCGAGGTGAGGGTGGCGGGGATGCCGCTCAGCCCGATGGGGCTGCCGCCGCCCCGCATGTCGATACCGGAGAGATCCAGCGAGGCCAGCGGCACCTGGGCCGACGTGGTGGTCTTGCCCGAACCCTTGGCCTTGTTCGTCATGTCGGCGTAGAGGGTGCCGCTGCCGCCGCTGATGCGGACGGTGGGGCGGCTGATGGCGAGGTCGAGAGCATGGCTGCCGTCCGCCGCCCGGTGGCCCAGGAAGTGGACTCCGCCCGCGAAACGGGCGGTGAACGCTCCGGTGTCCGGGTCGTAGCTGCCGCTGGCCGAGTGGAAGCGGTACTGGCTGCCGCCGACGGTGGCCGCTCCCCCGGTCAGCTTCCAACTCCCGTGGGCGATGGGACCGGTGACATAGCTCTGGAAGGAGGACTTGATACCCCAGTCAAGCCTGCCGCCCTGGACCGTACGGCTCTCCGCGTGCGCGACACCCGCCGGGAGCACGGCCCCGGCAAGGGCGAGGAACAGCGCGGCGACGAGAGCCCGAACGGGTCGGCCCGGTCTGCACGGCAGCATGAAGCACCCCTCCAAGGGCTGGCGGGCAAGGTAAGGCTAACCTAAGCTACCCCCGTCGCTTCTGGAAGCCCCCAGCTCGCCCGGGTCGCGGAAACGGCCTGAATCAGCTTCAACTACAGGCTGACTCAGGGAAGTTGATGAGAAGTCGAGAACTGGCAGTACTGGACCGACAGGACGGAGCTCTTCGGTGCGCAGATTCCGCGTGATGGCGAGTGCGCTGGTTTCCACGCTCGCCCTCGCCCTGACCGCGACGGGCTGCGGCGGCGGCGCCAGCCCTGCCGGGACCGAAGTCGTACCCGCCACGGCAGCGCCTCCCGACCGGGTCGAGCCCCTGAGCACCGCACCCCGCCCCCGACTGCCTGTCACGGTCGCCTCGGCGGACGGCACCAGGGTCGTCGTCAGCTCCGCCGACCGGATCGTGCCGCTGACCGGCTCGCTCAGCGAAATCGTGTTCACGCTGGGCCTCGGCAAGCACGTGGTGGCCCGGGACATCACCGCCACCTTCGAACAGGCCACCGCTCTCCCGGTGGTGACCCGCGGCCATGACGTCTCGGCGGAGAGCGTGCTGTCGTTGAAGCCGACGGTCGTGCTCGCCGACACCGCCACCGGCCCCGCCGAGGCCGTCGCCCAGATCAGGGACGCCGGCATCCCGCTGGTCGTGGTGGGGCCCGCGAAGGGCCTGGACGACGTGGGCAGGCGCATCGACACCGTAGCCGCCGCCCTCGGCGTACCGTCATCGGGCACGGAGCTGAAGCAGCGCACCGAGCAGCGGATCGCCGCCGTGCGCGAGGACATCCCGGCCGGGCCGGCTTCGGCGGCCGGTGGCGGCGACGCGGCCCGGAAGCCACGGGTCGCCTTCCTCTATCTACGGGGCACCGCCGCCGTCTATCTGCTGGGCGGGGCCGAATCCGGGGCGAGTTCGCTGCTGGAGGCGGCCGGAGCGGTGGACGCAGGCAAGGAGTCGGGGCTGACCAAGGACTTCACCCCGCTCACCAGCGAGGCACTCGCCAAGGCCGCGCCGGACGCCCTGCTCGTCATGAGCAAGGGCCTCGCGTCGGTCGGCGGTGTCGACGGACTCGTCAGGATCCCGGGGGTCGCCCAGACGCCGGCGGGCGCGGACCGCAGGGTGGTCTCCATCGAGGACGGCGTGCTGCTCAACTACGGGCCGCGCACGGACGAGGTGCTGCGCTCGCTGGTCGAACAGCTCTACGGAAACGGCGGGGACCAGAAGTGACCGTGTCCCCGGCCCGTACCGGCGCCGCCCCTTCGGCCCGGATCCCGGACCCGCAGCCGTCCGGTAGCGCGCGGCGGCGGCGCCCCACCGCGTATCTCCTCGCCACCGGCCTCACCGTTGCGCTGCTCGCGCTGTGCCTGCTGTCCGCCGGACTCGGGGCGTACCACCTGCCCCTCGGCGATGTGCTCGCCTCCGTACTGCACCGGGCCGGGCTCGGCGGTCACGCCCTGGAGCACACGGCGGAGAGCGTGCTGTGGAACATCCGGCTGCCGCGCGTGGCGCTGGCCCTGCTCGTGGGCGCGTCCCTGGGGTGCGCCGGGGCGCTGATGCAGGGGGTGTTCGGCAATCCGCTGGCCGAGCCCGGGGTGATCGGGATCTCGGCGGGGGCGGCGGTGGGCGCGGTCGGCGCCATCGCGCTCGGGCTGGGCTTCTTCGGCAACTGGACGGTGACGGTGTGCGCGTTCGTCGCCGGGCTCACCACGGTGTCCCTGGTGTATGTGATGTCGCGCTCGGGCGGCCGTACGGAGGTCGTGACGCTGATCCTCACCGGCATCGCGGTGAACGCGTTCGCGGGCGCGATGATCGGATTGTTCGTGTTCTTCGCGGACAACGCCCAGATCACCCAGATCACCTTCTGGCAACTCGGTTCGATCGCCCAGGCGACCTGGCCGAAGGTGCTCGCCGTACTGCCGTGCGCGGCGATCGGACTGCTGGTCGCGCCGCTGTACGCACGGCAGTTGGACCTGCTGGCACTCGGTGAGCGGTCGGCCCGCCACCTCGGTGTGCGGGTGGAGCGGCTGCGGGTCGTCATGATCCTGGTCGTGGCGCTGCTCACTGCCGCGGCGGTCGCCGTGGCCGGGGTCATCTCCTTCGTGGGCCTGCTCGTGCCGCATCTGCTGCGCATGGCGAACGGTCCAGGGCACCGCTTCCTGGTGCCGGGCAGTGCGCTGGGCGGTGCGGTGGTGCTGGTGGCGGGGGATCTCGCGGCGCGTACGGTGGCCGCCCCGGCCGAACTCCCGCTCGGGGTGCTGACGGCGCTGTTCGGCAGCCCGTTCTTCTTCCTGCTGCTGCGGCGCACCCGGCGCAGGCAGGGAGGATGGGCATGAGGCGCCGCATCGGGCTGAAGGGGCGCCTCGTCCGGGAGCGCGAGCTGCCCGGACGCCCGTCCCCCGGTGACGTGGTGCTCGAAACCCGGGCCCTGCGCGTACGCCTCGGCGGCTCGCTCGACGCCCTGCGCGGAGTGGACCTCGTCGCGCGCGGGGGTGAGGTGGTGGCGCTGGTCGGTCCGAACGGCGCCGGGAAGTCGACGCTGCTCGCCGCATGCGCCGCGGACCTGGCCCCGGCGGCGGGTGAGGTACGGATCTGCGGGCGGTCGGCCGCGGACTGGGCGGCGCCCGCACTCGCGCTGCGCCGTGCCGTACTCCCCCAGGAGGCCGCGCTGTCGTTCCCGTTCACCGCCCTGGAGGTGGTGCGGATGGGCCGCGCGCCTTGGTCCGGGACTCCGTTCGAGGACGCCGACGAGGCGGCGGTCGCCGAGGCCATGGAGCGTACGCAGACGACCGCCTTCGCCGAACGGCCGTTCTCCGCGCTGTCCGGGGGCGAGCGCGCGCGGGTGGCCCTGGCGCGCGTACTCGCCCAGCGAGCACCGCTGCTGCTGCTCGACGAGCCGACCGCAGCGCTGGATCTGCGGCATCAGGAGCTGGTGCTGAGGATCTGCCGGGAGCGTGCGGCGGCCGGCGACACGGTCGTGGTGGTGCTGCACGACCTGGGTCTCGCCGCCGCGTACGCGGACCGGGTGGTGGTGCTCGACGGTGGGCGGGTCGCGGCCGCCGGGCCGCCGGAGCGGGTGCTGTCGGCGGAGCTGGTCGGGGACGTCTACCGGCAGCCGGTGGACGTACTGCGCCACCCCGCGACGGGGGCGCCGGTCATCGTGCCCAAAAGGGGCACTTGACCTGTGCTTGACCCAGACTGGGGGCGGACATGACACATCCGTGATCGGACCGTTCTCGGGCGCTTCTTATGAGAGCCGAATCACTGGACGGACGGCATTCGCTCAGGTAAGCCTCGGTTAAGTTAGGTCCGCCTCACAGCCGCGGAACGCCCGTTCCGCGGCTGTTGTCCGTGTGTCCGTTCACTCGTGGAGCCTGTATGCGACCCGTCCGTCTCTCCGCCCTCACCGCCGTGGCCGCCGTGACCGCTCTCACCGCCGTCACCGGCTGCGCCGAGAAGGGCGACGCCAAGGGCGGCCACGGCGCCGTCAGCGTCACCGCGAAGGACGACGCGTGCGAGGTGTCCACGAAGGAGTTCCCGGCCGGGCACGTCCAGCTGGACATCGAGAACAAGGGCTCCAAGGTCACCGAGGTCTACATCCTCTTCCCGGACGACCGCATCGTCACCGAGCGGGAGAACATCGGCCCCGGCACCAAGGCCAGCCTCACCGCCGAGGTCAAGGCCGGTGAGTACGCGATCGCCTGCAAGCCCGGCATGAAGGGCGAAGGCATCCGCCAGCAGGTCAAGGCCACCGGCGGCACCGTGGCCAAGCGCTCCCCGGAGATGGACAAGGCCGTCGCCGCCTACCGCACCTATGTCCAGCAGCAGGCCGACGAGACGCTGCCCAAGACCAAGGTGTTCACGGACGCCGTGCGCGCCGGCGACATCGAGGCGGCCAAGAAGGCCTATGCCGACTCCCGTATCGGCTGGGAGCGCACCGAACCGGTCGCCGAGTCCTTCGGCGACATCGACCCGAAGGTCGACCTGCGTGAGGACGGCGTCGCCGACCTGGAGCCGGGCCAGAAGTGGGGCGGCTGGCACCGCCTCGAGAAGGCACTGTGGCAGGACAAGAAGATCGGCGCCGAGGAGAAGGCCTTCGCCGACACCCTCGACAAGGACCTCGCGGACTGGGTGAAGAGGGTCGGCACCGCCGAGATCACCCCCACCTCGATGGCCAACGGCGCCAAGGAGCTGCTCGACGAGGTCGCGACCGGAAAGGTCACGGGTGAGGAGGAGCGCTACTCCCACACCGACCTGGTCGACTTCAAGGCGAACGTCGAGGGCGCGCAGAAGTCCTACGAGCTGCTGAAGCCGGTGGCGTCGAAGAACGACGCGAAGCTGGTCGCCGAGCTGGACAAGCAGTTCGCAGCGATGAACACGCTGCTCGACAAGTACCGCGCGGACAAGGGCACCTACGTGTTCACCTCGTACGACAAGGTCACGGCGGCTCAGCGCAAGGAGCTGTCGGACGCCGTCAACGCGCTGGCCGAGCCGCTCTCGAAGCTCGCCGCCGCAGTCGTCAAGTAACGCAACGCGAGGACGTGAAGGGACGACGCAGCATGTCCGAAACGACGAAGCCCGCTGGATCCACCGGGCCTTCGGAAACCGCCGGATCCACGGGAGCACCCGGATCCGCGGGATCCACCGGCTCCACGGTCACTGAATCCACTCAATCCCCTGAACCCACGGGGGCCGCTGACTCCACGGCGGCGGCCCGCACCGCGGTCGAGGAGCCGAACGTGACGCCCTCGCGGCGCTCACTGCTGGGCTGGGGCGGTGCCGGACTCGCGCTCGGCGCCGCCGTCGCGGGAGGTGCCGGCGCCTTGGCGCGCGGCGCGGACGAGCCCGTGCCCGCCGCCCTCAGCGGTGCGGCGGTGCCCTTCCACGGCACACACCAGGCGGGTATCGCCACCGCCGTACAGGACCGGCTGCACTTCGCCGCGTTCGATGTGAAGACCACGGACCGCGCCGAGCTGATCCAACTGCTCAAGGACTGGACCCGCGCCGCCGAGCGGATGGCGGCCGGGCAGCCGGTCGGCGAGGGCGCCTACGGCGGTCTCGCCGAGGCCCCGCCGGACGACACCGGTGAGGCGCTCGGTCTGAAGCCGACCCGGCTGACCCTCACCATCGGTTTCGGGCCGTCGCTGTTCGACGACCGGTTCGGTCTGAGGAGCAGCAGGCCCCCGGCGCTGATCGACCTGCCGAAGTTCGCCGGGGACAACCTGGACCCGGCCCGCAGCGGCGGTGACCTGTGCGTCCAGGCCTGCGCCGACGATCCGCAGGTCGCCGTTCACGCCATCCGCAACCTGGCCAGGATCGGCTTCGGCAAGGTCACGGTGCGCTGGTCCCAGCTCGGCTTCGGCAAGACCTCCTCCACCACCCCGGAGGAGCAGACCCCGCGCAACATGATGGGCTTCAAGGACGGCACCCGGAACATCTCGGGCACCGACACGAAGGCCCTGGACGAGCATGTGTGGGTGTCGGAGAAGGACGGCCCGGCCTGGATGGCCGGAGGCTCGTACCTGGTGGCGCGCCGGATCCGGATGAACATCGAGACCTGGGACCGCACTTCGCTCCAGGAGCAGGAGGACATCTTCGGCCGTGACAAGGGCGAGGGCGCCCCGGTCGGCAAGGCGAAGGAGCGCGACGAACCGTTCCTGCCCGCGATGCTGCCGACCTCGCATGTCCGACTTGCCCACCCGGACTCCAACGGCGGGGCCAAGATGCTGCGCCGCGGCTACTCCTTCACGGACGGCACGGACGGACTGGGCCGCCTCGACGCGGGCCTGTTCTTCCTCGCCTACCAGCGGGACGTGGCCAAGGGCTTCGTCCCGGTGCAGCGCAGCCTCGCGACGGACGACCTCAACGAGTACATCCAGCACGTGGGTTCGGCGCTGTTCGCCGTCCCGCAGGGCGTCCACGACAAGAACGACTGGTGGGGCCGGGCGCTGTTCTCGTGACCAGGTACACCAGCAGGTACACCAGAAGGGACTCGCCGTGTTCGGCAACTATCTGATCGGTCTGCGCGAGGGGCTCGAGGCCAGCCTGGTGGTCTGCATCCTCGTCGCCTACCTGGTGAAGACGGGCCGGCGGGACGCGCTGAAGCCGATCTGGGCCGGTATCGGCGTCGCGTGCGCGCTGTCGCTGGCGTTCGGCGCGACGCTCGAATTCGGTTCGCAGGAGCTGACGTTCGAGGCGCAGGAGTTGCTCGGCGGGTCCCTGTCGATCGTGGCGGTCGGCCTGGTCACCTGGATGGTGTTCTGGATGCGGCGTACCGCGCGGCATCTGAGGGCGGAGCTCGGCGCCAAGCTGGACGCCGCCCTGGAGATGGGTACGGGTGCCCTGGTGGCGACGGCTTTCCTCGCCGTCGGCCGTGAGGGTCTGGAGACCGCGCTGTTCGTGTGGGCGTCGGTACGCGCCGCCGCCGACCAGGGCGGTACGTCGGCCCCGCTCACCGGGGTGCTGCTCGGAATCGCGACGGCGGTCGTGCTGGGCTGGCTGTTCTACCGTGGCGCGCTGAGAATCAACCTGGCGAAGTTCTTCACCTGGACGGGTGGAATGCTGGTCGTCGTGGCCGCGGGTGTGCTCGCGTACGGCGTCCACGACTTGCAGGAGGCCCGTTTCCTCGGCGGTCTGCCGGACAAGGCCTTCGACGTCAGCGAGACCATCCCGCCGGACAGCTGGTACGGCACCCTCCTGAAGGGTGTGTTCAACTTCCAGCCCGACCCGACCGTCCTCCAGGTCACGGTGTGGGCCCTGTATTTGATCCCGGCACTCGCGCTGTTCCTCTCCCCGGTAGGGTTCGGACGGTCAGTGGGGGTCGAGAAGCAGAAGGCAACCGATGAGCAAGGCCAAGAGCAGGCTGAGCCGGGCGGTGACGGGGCTCGCGGCGCCGACGGTGACAGTGGTGCTGTCGCTGGCGGCGAGCGGGTGCGTGACGGTTCACGGCGAGCTGGAAGTCGTACCGGCGGCGACGACGACTGACGCCGCGCAGGCCCTCGACGACTTCACCGAGGCGTACAACGCGGCGGACCGGGCCTACGATCCCGCGCTCGACGCGGCTCAGGTGACCGGCGCACTCGGGGCGATCAACCAGGCCGGGCTGAAGGCACGCAGCGTGACCAGCCCGCGCGGCAATCCCCAGCACCGGCCGCTGGAGCTCACGGACGCCAAGTTCCACATCCCGCGGAAGGCGGGCTGGCCGCGCTGGTTCCTGGCGGACACCGACAGCAACCGTGACGTGGACAGCGGCGACCGGGACTCCCGCTGGCTGGTGGTGTTCGTGAAGACCGCCGGCGACGCGCAGTGGGAGGCCTCGTATCTGGCCATCCTCAGCCGCAGCGAGGTCCCCCGATTCCGTACCGACCAGGACGGCTACGCCGTGCCGGTGGCGGGCGACTCGGACGAGACGGCGGTGGCTCCGGACCAGCTGAGCAAGGACTACGCCGGGTATCTGAGCGATGGCAAGCCCGCGGTCTTCGCCGCTGGTGAGGCCACCAGCGAGTGGCGCGAGCGGCGCGAGCAGAAGTCGCGGCGGACGTCCGGGCTTGTCACCGAGTACGTCGACCAGCCGTTGAACAGCGGTCAGTTCGCGCCGCTGGGTCTGGTCACGGACGACGGCGGGGCCCTGGTCTTCTTCTCCATGCGCTACTACGAGCGCCAGACGGCGCCGCAGGGCTACCGGCCGAAGCCCAACGCGGACGAGAAGGCGCTGATGACCGGCGAGATCAAGAACACGCTCACCAAGGAGTGGATGTCCAGCCAGGCGGCGAAGGTGGCTCCGCGCGGCGGCAAGGAGCCCACAGTCGCGATACTGGGGCGGCTCCAGGGTGTGACCTCGGCGAAGGGCTCGTGAGCGGCCCGTGGGCGTCGGCATAGGCGCCTCGTGAGCGTCGTCAGAGGCGCGGGCTCGTGGGCACGGGTGTAGACAAGGACTCGTGAGCGCGGGCTGGTGTCCCGTATGCGGGGCGTCAGCGGCGCATACGGGACACGGCCCTCAGCGGCGCACCGGCCACGCCACCGAATCCCGGTCATGCGCGTCCGTCTCGTCCGCGTACCGGGCGCAGGCGTCGGCGAGCGCCTCCAGCAGCGTCAGCGGGTCCGGGAGCGGGTGCTCGGGGCCCCGTACCCAGTCCACGGTCAGCCCGTCGGGCAGCCGCGCGGGCGGCACGAGGACATAGCTGCCGCGGCTGTGCCAGCGCAGGCCAGGATGCTCGTCCATGGTCTCCGGATGGCAGTCGAGCGCGCAGGGCCACCACTCGTCCTCGTCCTCCGGGGTGCCGCGGGTGGCGGTGAAGAACAGCATCCGCCCCTCTCCGGACTCGGCGACCGGGCCGACCTCGGGCCCTTCCCCGAGCAGCCGCTCCAGGGCCGCCCGACCGGCTGGGGCCGGGACGTCGAGGACGTCGTGGACCATGCCGGTGGCGGTGATGAAGTTGGCTTCCGGCTGCTCGTCCGCCCAGCGTTCGATCGTGGCCCGCTCGTGCGTGGCCTGGGTCTGCCAGGCGAAGGAGACCGGGTGGCGGGCCGGGGTGGGGCAGCCGATGCGCTCGCAGGAGCAGCGGAAGCCGGCCGGATGCGCGGCAGGCGCCAGCGGCAGTCCGGCACCCGCGGTGGCGAGCAGCAGTTCGACGCGGTCCGAGGCGGTGTCGGCGGCGTCCTCCCGGGCGCGCCTGCGCAGCCACTGCGGCAGCCGGGTCTCCCAGCCCGTCCTGCCGCGCGCCCCGCGCTCGCGATCACGGTCGGTTCCGCTCGCACGGTCGGTGCCGCTGCCGCCTTCGATGCCGCCGATGTTTTGACTGCCGTCGCCCATCGATCCCCTCACCTCAGTTTCCCCCTGTGGTCCCCGCCATGGTCCCACCATCGGACGGACGAGGTGGCCGCACCCCCCGATCGGGTGGCCCGGCCCCCGGTCAGGACCCGGTCAGGGCTGGATTCGGGGGCCGGTGGGAGGGCAGCGGCGAACGCGGGCGCGGCAGGTCGGCCGCGGGTCGTTTCACGGGGCCGCACACCAGCAATACATGTAGCAGTACATGTGATGAACCAACCGTTCGGATCACATGCGTAGCCCCTGGATGGCGCACTATTGCCGCACGCACAACCGTGCGTCGCTGCTCTGCTCTGACGTTCCTGAGGAGCCTGCATTGCCTCGTGACGCTAGATCCCGCCGCTACCTGATGTGCCCACCCACGCACTTCGAGGTGACGTACTCCATCAACCCCTGGATGGACCCCGGGAAGCCCGTCGATCTGCCGCTGGCCATGGCCCAGTGGGAAGACCTGCGCGACCGCTATCTCGCGCTCGGCCACACCGTCGAACTGCTCGATCCACGCCCCGACCTGCCCGACATGGTGTACGCGGCGAACGGCGCGACCGTGGTGGACGGGCGGGTGCTCGGCGCGCGCTTCGCGCACCGGGAGCGGGAGGCCGAGGCGGAGGCGCATCTGGAGTGGTTCCGTGCGCACGGGTTCGCCGAGATCCATGAGCCCGTGCACATCAACGAGGGCGAGGGGGACTTCGCGGTCACCTCGACCTATGTGCTCGCCGGGCAGGGCTTCCGCTCCAGCCCGCTGTCCCACGGCGAGGCCCAGGAGTTCTTCGGCAGACCGGTGATCGGTCTCGAACTGGTGAACCCGCGCTACTACCACCTCGACACGGCGCTGTGCGTGCTGGACGACGAGCGCGACGAGATCATGTACCACCCCGGCGCCTTCTCGCCGGGCAGCCAGGCGGTGCTCGCCCGCCTCTTCCCCGACGCCCTGCTCACCAGCGAGGAGGACGCGGCGAGGCTGGGGCTGAACGCGGTGAGCGACGGCCGCCATGTGGTGCTTCCGCAGGCGGCGACGGGCCTGTTCGAGCCGCTGCGGGAGCGGGGCTTCGAGCCCGTCGGCGTGGACCTCGGGGAGTTGCTGAAGGGCGGCGGCAGTGTGAAGTGCTGTACGCAGGAGCTGCGGGCCTGAGTCCGCACGGGCTTCGCACGTCCCGGGCGCCGGTGTCCGGCACCCGGGACACCCCGTAGAATTCGCCGGTGAACGCCGCTGAACCCGCCCGCTCCCCCGGCCACCACCCAAGCCCCGGCCCTGGCCACGGCACGCCCCGGGCCGGTCTCGGTACTGCTCTCGCCGGCCTTCTGGAGGGGTTGCCGCAGGGCAGGGTCGCGCAGGCCGTGGACCGGTTGATCGCCAGCTACCGGGGGGACACCCCGACGGACGCGCCGGTGCTGCGGGACCGGGCGGATGTGGCCGCGTACGCCGCGTACCGCATGCCCGCGACCTTCGAGGCGGTGCGTTCCGCGCTGCGGGCCTTCCGCACCGCCGTGCCCGACTGGGCGCCGGCCACGCACACCGACATCGGCGGCGGCACCGGCGCGGCGAGCTGGGCCGTGGCCGATGCCTGGCCGGAGGGTACCCAGCGCACCACCGTGCTGGACTGGGCGGAGCCCGCACTGGCGCTGGGCCGGGAGCTGGCCGCGACCGCCGGGTCGCCCGCGCTGCGCGGTGCGAGCTGGCACCGGGCCAGGATCGGGGCGGCCATGGGACTGGAGCCCGTGGACCTGGTCACGGTGTCGTACGTCCTGAAGGAGCTCACGGAAGCCGACCGGGCCGCCGTGGTCGAACAGGCCGCTGCGGCGGGCGAGACGGTGCTGATCGTGGAACCGGGCACCCCCGACGGCTATGAGCGGATCATCGAAGCCCGCGACCGGCTGATCGCGGCGGGCCTGCGGGTCGCCGCACCCTGCCCGCACAGCGGCGGCTGCCCGATCGTCCCCGGCAGCGACTGGTGCCACTTCGCGGCCCGGGTCAGCCGTTCGTCACTGCACCGGCAGGTGAAGGGCGGGTCGCTGGCGTACGAGGACGAGAAGTTCGCCTACGTCGCGGCCACCCGCGTCCCGGCGGTTCCGGCACCGGCCCGGGTCGTCCGCAAACCGCAGATCCGCAAGGGCCAGGTGCTGCTCGACCTCTGCTCGGACGACGGGGCCCTGCACCGCACCACGGTCACCAAGCGGCATGGCGCGCTGTACCGCGAGGCCCGCGACACGGGCTGGGGCGCGGAGTGGCCGCCGCCGGCCACGTAGCCGGCCGGCCGTCAGGGACGTCCTGCCGTCAGGCTCGGCGCCGACGTCGTGGGTAGCTCGTCGGCGGCGACTGACCAGAAGCGGTCCTCCTTGAGCGTCACGGTGCGGCTGCGGCCGGCTGACGCTTCGATGTGCCGGAGTGCCCCGTCGAAAACGTGACGAAGCCGATCCACCGGAATCCGCACGGGTTCGTCGACCATGGCACCAGGCCACCCGCGCTAAGCACTTGCCTCAGTGGACTCGGCCGACTGAGAGGCCTGGTCGGCCTGGTCCGATGGCGCGGACTTGCGGGGGTCGCCACCCTCGCCGCGCCAGGGACGGCAGAGTGCCAGGAAGCACCCCAGCGCGCCGAGTGCGCACACCAGTTGCACCACGGCCATGGGTACGGCGGTCGCCTCGCCCGCGATCCCGACCAAGGGTGAGGCGACCGCCCCGACGAGGAACGCGGACGTACCCATCAGAGCCGAGGCGGTCCCCGCGGCGTGCGGGGTGCGCATCAGCGCGAGCGCGTTGGTGTTGGGCAGGCACAGGCCCATCGCGGACATCAGCACGAACAGCCCGGCGGCGATCGGGACCAGCCCGACCTCGCCGAAGACCCCGGAGGTCATCAGCAGCAACGCGAG
>NZ_JBHXFA010000007.1:85358-88639 GCF_042724175.1 Streptomyces sp. NPDC127084 | reverse complement strand
TTCGGCCTCGTCCTGTTCTTCCTCCTGCGCTCCAACACCCTCGGCTACGGCAGCGCCTTCATCGCCGCCGGGTTCGGCTTCTTCCTCGCCTCCACTGGCGCCTCCGGCCCCATCAACGCACTCGCCCGCGCCGTCATCGACGCCGTTGGCCAACTCTGACAAGGAGGGCTCCGACCATGACCGAACGCATCACGCTCATGGCCGCGGGCGAACTGCGCACCGCCCTGGAAGCCGCCGCCCAAGGCGACCTTCCGACGGCTGCCGCCGCGCTCATGAGCATCGACCCCACTTCCTGGGCAGCCATCGAGCACCGCCTCACCGTGCTGGGCGGATCGCTCCCCGAGCTGCTCGCCACCATCGGAGGCGAGGCGGCATGAACGCCGAACTCATCACCGCGGGGGTCCTGTTCACCCCGGCCGCGGTTCTCATCACGGTCTGCCTCGCGGGACATCTGCGCGCCCGGCGGGCCGATGACGCCTTGGCCGCAGCGCTGGCCGCCCACCGGGCCACCCAGCCCACCGGCACCGAGCCCCCGCCCAACTGCCGCGAAACGGCACCGGAGCCCGCGGCCGAACCCGCACGACTGGCCACCGTCATCGACTTCCCCACCCGACACCGCAACGCGGCCTAGATACGCCCGGGGCGGGCGCCCTCTCGCCAAAGATCGCGCCCGCCCCGGCCCATCCAGCACCTTCACAGAACTGGAGACCTCCAGCATGACTCATGTACCACCCATGGCGCCGCTCACGGCGGCGCTGGCCGCCGCGGAACGCGGCTGGCACGTCTTCCCTCTGCGCCCGCAGGACAAGCGCCCCGCGCTCCACGGGGAGGCGGTCTGTCCCGGGATTGGGGATTGCGCGGGCGGCCACCGCAAGTGGGAAGAGCGCGCCACCATCGACCCTGACCGCATCCGCCGGGCCTGGAGCATGCTGCCGTTCAACGTCGGCATCGCCACCGGCCCCTCCGGGCTGCTGGTCGTGGACCTCGACAAGCCCAAGCACAAGAGCAGTGCGGACACGCCTTGCGGCGTGACGACCTTTCGTGCGCTCTGCGAGCGCGCCGGGCAGGCCGTCCCGACCACCCACACGGTGCGGACTGCAAGCGGGGGAGCGCATCTGTACTTCACCGTCCCGCACGGCGTGCGCCTCGCGAACACCGCGGGCAAGCTGGGCAAGCTGATCGACACCCGAGGGTGGGGCGGCTACGTCGTGGCCGCGGGAAGCTTCACCCCCACCGGCCCGTACACCCCCGTGGACCCCGTCCCGCCAGTACCGCTGCCGGATTGGCTGCATGCCCTCCTGGCGCCCCGCCGGGAATCACGGGGACATGCGGCTGTGCCGTCGACGTCCCGGGCATCCCGCTACGCCGCAGCCGCGCTGCGGGCGGAAACGGCGAGCGTGCGGTACGCGCCGCAGGGCGAGCGCAACGCCACGCTGCTCGCGGCGGCCAGGGCGCTCGGACGGTTCATCGCGTGGGGCGACCTTCCGCGCGACGTGGTGGAGGAGGCTCTTCATTCAGCGGGGGAGTGCACCGGCCTCTCCGAGCGCCAGTGCCGCGCCACGGTGCGCAGCGGACTGAACTGGTCCATCGCCCACAACCCGCAGTGGAGGGCGGCATGACCACCCGCCCGCATCTCCCAATGAAGAGCCATCCCGGCACCACCGACCAGCCGCATGCCGCCGCTCCGGCTCAGGTTCCGGTGGCGGTGGGCGCCCGAAGGAGCGTCGCCGTAGGCGTCCCTTCTGCTCTTCGCCCTGACACGCACCCGGGCGACGGGCGCCGCATCGTGGCGTGGCTCCACATCTGCGCACCGCGCGGCGCGGTCCCCACGGCCACATCGCGGTGCGCGTGTGGGCGGGACCGCAGCGCCGTCGGCCTGACCAAGGTGCTGGCACTGATCGAAGACCACCAGGCGCACCGCGGCCTGTGCCCGCTCCGCACCTCTGAGGAAAGGAGGAACGCAGCATGACCAACACCACCACGGAGCAGACCGGCCGCCCGGCAACGGACGGGGCGGCGCTGCTCGATGAGGTCGAAGCCTTCCACCGCAGGTTCAACGTGTTCCCCATCGACGCGGCCTATGTCGCGGTGACGCTGTGGGACGCACACGCGCATCTGCTGGACTGCTTCGATGCCACCCCGCGCATCGCCTTCCTTTCACCCGAGCCGGGCTCGGGAAAGTCCCGGGCCCTGGAGATCGTGGAAACCCTCGTGCCCAAACCCCTTGTGGCTGCGAACGCGTCCGCGTCGGTGCTCTTCCGTGCGGTGTCCACGCTGGAGACTCGCCCGACGATCCTCTTCGATGAGGTGGACACCGTCTTCGGCCCGAAAGCGGGGGACAACGAACCCCTGCGCGGGTTTCTGAATGCAGGGCATCGCCGAGGGGTCGGCATGTGGCGCTGCGTCGGTGACGGAGCCAATCAGCAGGTGCAGGAATTCCCCTCCTACTGCGCCGTCGCCATGGCTGGACTCGGCTCCCTCCCAGACACGATCCTCACAAGGTCGGTCATCATCCGCATGCGCCGCCGCGCCCGGAACGAGCGGGTCGAGCCGTACCGGCAGCGCATACACGAGAAAGAAGGCAACGCGCTGCGGGACCGGCTCGCCAACTGGGCCACCAGCATCAGCCACCTCGTGGACGGGGTGTTCCCGGAACTACCGCTGGAGGTGACCGACCGGCCGGCCGATGTGTGGGAACCGCTCATTGCCGTCGCCGACGCCGCGGGTGCGGAGTGGCCCAAGCGGGCCCGCGCCGCGTGCGTCGAGCTCGTCAACGCCGCGAAGGAGGGCGACAAAGGCAGCATCGGCATCCGGCTGCTCGCCGACCTGCGGGACTACGTCTTCAACGGCATCGATCGCCTGCCCACTGTCGCCATCCTCGACCGTCTCCACAGCCTCGATGAGGCGCCGTGGGCGGACATGAGCGGCAAGCCGCTCGATGCCCGGGGGCTGTCGCGGATGCTGCGGGAGTACATGACCTCGGACAACAAGCCGATCGCGGCCCGGAACATCAAGAGCGGCACCAGCGTGATGAAGGGCTACTACGCGGCCGATCTGGCAGACGCGTGGGCACGCTACTGCCCCCCTCCCCCTGAGAGTCCGCTACTTCCGCTACCTCCGCTACCTCGCAGGTCAGAGCCCTGAAAACGGTAGCGGCAAACGCGGATTCATCCGCTACCTGAACACGGCAACCCCGCACCGTGCCGGCCCCCCCCCACCCGGGCCGGGTCGGGGCCCAGCCCCAACCCCAACAACAACACCGACCCAGAGAGAGAGACAGA
>NZ_JBHXFA010000007.1:61592-85348 GCF_042724175.1 Streptomyces sp. NPDC127084 | reverse complement strand
CTGACCTCGTCCGGTGGTGGGGCAAAGCGTGTCTCACCCCCACACCTCACCCGGCCGCGCGCGGGGGGGCGGCCCCGGGGCGGGGCGCGGCGCCCGCGGCTCCATCCGCTACCGCTACCTCTATCCGCTACCTCGATCATGCCCCTGACCAGGGCGGTAGCGGAGGTAGCGGAAGTAGCGGACCTGACAGGGAGGGGCCCGGAGGCTCCGACCCCTTGCCGAGGAGGCAACGCCGCATGGCCACCGCTGCTGACCCTGCCGAACAGCTCCTCTACCGCCCCGAAGAGGCGGCCAAGGCTCTCCGGATCGGACGTTCGATGGTCTACGAGGAGATACGCCTCGGACGACTTCAGACCGTCCGCATCGGCCGCCGTCGTCTCGTGCCGCCGGAGTACATCGAGCGGTACGTCGAACTCCTCAAGCGCGAGGCAGAGGCCATCGCCTGAGCCCTCAACAGCCCAGTTCCCCAGGGCCGCGCCCGTCAGGGCGCGGCCCTGTCCTATTGGAGGCACAACAGAACATGACCGAGACCCCGAAGTGTGCCCAAAGGGCTGGTCACGGCGCGGACACCATCTATTGGGACTCCGCTAAGAAGAGCTACGTCGGAGCCGTCTCCCTGGGGTACGCCCCGAACGGTAAGCGCCGTCGACCGAAGGTGTACGGCAAGACCAAGACCGAAGTCCGTCAGAAGATCCGGGACTTGAAGAAGGAGGTACAGACCGGCGTCAAGGCTCCGGTCAACTACACCGTGACCGACGCAGTGAACGACTGGTTGGAGCGCGGACTGAAGGGGCGCGACGCGAAGGGCACTATCGGCAAGAACCGCTCGATGGCGAACAAGCACCTGATCCCGTTCATCGGCAAGGCCAAGCTCAAGGAACTCAGCGCAGACGACGTTGACGACTGGTTGGACGACAGGGCCGAATTCCTCGCGACGCGAAGCCTGCGTGACCTGCTCGCCATTCTGCGCCGCTCCATCGCGCACGCTCAGCGCAGGGACAAGGCCGCGCGGAACGTCGCCCTACTCGTCACCGCACCGGAGGGGCGCCCCGGCCGACCGAGCAAGGCGCTGAACCTGGAGCAGGCGAAAGCCGTGCTCACCGCTGCGCGTCCGTCACGGCTGTATGCCTACCTCGTGCTCTCCCTCCTCAGCGGTGTGCGCACGGAAGAGGCGCGGCCCCTCACCTGGGATCACGTCTTTCTGGAGACGACGGACGGCATCCCGCCTCACGTCGCGGTGTGGCGTTCGGTGCGCAAGCACGGTGAGACCAAGACCAGGAAGAGCCGGCGGACCATAGCTCTGCCGAAGCAGGTGGTCGACGTCCTGGAAGAGCACATGCGATGGCAGAAGCAGGAGCGGGCATCGAGAGGGATGGAGTGGAGCCCGACCGGTCGTGTCTTCACGACTCGGAGCGGCGAGCCGCTGGACGCGGCCAACGTCCGGCGAGACTTCAAGGCCATCGTGAAGAAGGCAGGACTGAAGCCTGAGTGGACCCCGCGGGAGCTCCGGCACAGCTTTGTGTCCCTGCTCTCCGACCACGGCATCCCGCTGGAGCGGATCGCGCTCTTGGTCGGTCACAGCAGTCAGGCGACCACAGAGGCGGTCTACCGGAAGCAGCTCCGGCCTGTGATCACGCAGGGCGCCGAAGCAATGGACGACATCTTCGCCGAAGATCAGAAAGGGGAGGCTGCGGCGGACGACGAAGAGGGCGACGCGGTGGCCTGATCAAAATCGTTTGGCCCCCTGTTTGGCCCCCCGGGCATGACAGAGGCCATGTACCGAATTCGGTACATGGCCTCTGACCAGTGTCGGGGTGGCGGGATTTGAACCCACGACCTCTTCGTCCCGAACGAAGCGCGCTGCCAAGCTGCGCTACACCCCGATGTCGCTCGCTCTCGCGGCGACGTCGATTACTTTAGCCCACCCGCGCCCGGAGACGAAATCCGGTTTTCCGGACCACCCCCGGGGGGCGACGCCGTAGCTCCCGCTCGGCTCGTCAGGCCTCCCGGGGGAGGGGCTACGCCTGCGGGGTAAGGGTCAGAAGGGTGGCCTCCGGAGGGCAGGCGAAGCGGAACGGGGTGTAGCGATTGGCGCCGCAGCCTGCGGAGACGTGGAGATAGGCGGTACGGCCCGTGGACGTGTGGGTGGACAGGCCCCTGGCGCGGTCCGTGTCGAGGTCGCAGTTGGTGACCAGGGCGCCGTAGAAGGGGACGCGGAGCTGGCCACCGTGGGTGTGGCCGGCGAGGATCAGGGGGTAGCCGTCGGCTGTGAAGGAGTCCAGGGAGCGCAGGTAGGGGGCGTGGACGATGGCCATGGAGAAGTCGGCGTCCTGGGCCGGGCCGCCGGCGACGTGGGCGTAGCGGTCGCGTTTGATGTGGGGGTCGTCCAGGCCGGTGAAGGCGAGCTCGATGCCGCCGTCCAGCTTGAGCCGGGCCCGTGCGTTGCTCAGGCCCAGCCAGCCCGCCGCGTCGAAGGCGTCGCGCATGTCCTCCCACGGGTTGTGCACGACGCCGACCGCAGGTGCGTTGCCGTTGAGACCGTGCCTGCCCTGGACCTTCTCGAGCAGGTAGCGGGCGGGGTTGCGCAGCTTCGGGCCGTAGTAGTCGTTCGAGCCGAAGACGTAGACGCCGGGGAAGTCGAAGAGCGGGCCCAGCGCGTCCAGGACCTCGGGAACGCCCTCGGTGTCCGAGAGGTTGTCGCCGGTGTTGACCACGAGGTCGGGACGCAGGCCGGCCAGTGACTGGAGCCAGGCGCGCTTCTTGTACTGGCCGCACACCATGTGGATGTCGGAGACCTGGAGTACGCGCAGCGGGCGCATCCCGTGGGGCAGGACCGGGACCGTTACACGCCGGAGCCGGAAGGCGCGTGCTTCGATTCCGGCGGAGTAGGCGAGTCCAGCGGCGCCGACGGCTGTGATGGCGAGGGGGACTCCGTATCGTGCGCGCATACAGCCATCGTCGCAGACAGGTCCATGTGGTCATACGACCCGGGTCGCCCGGGCTCGTGTCCTTCCCGGACCGCGCGGAAGGGAAGCAGGAGCAGCAGGGCGAACGAGATCCACACGTACGCGTTGCTGCCGACGATCCCCGGGATGCCGCCCTGGTTGTACCGCCACATCCAGACGAGGCTGCTGCACAGCAACGCGTAGCTGGCGGCGGCGGCGAGCAGCAGTCGTTTGCGCCGTTCGCCGCCCGGGGCCGAGCGCAGCCCCGTGTCCGCGAGCACCGCGATGGCTGGGATCAGCCACACCAGGTGATGCACCCAGGTGACAGGGCTCACCAGGCAGGCGGTGATGCCCGTCAGGGCGAAGCCGGCCAGTTCGTCACCACTCGCGACGGCGCGCCGGGCGCGCCAGACCCACAGGGAGAGCAGCATTACGACACCGACGGCCCAGATGGCGCGGCTGGGCTCGGCGAACGGCTCGGTGAGCCGGGCCAGCATGCCTTGCCAGGACTGGTTCGATACGAAGGCGAGCGAACCGACGCGGTCGGTGTTCCACATCGCCTCGGTCCAGAACGTCCGTGACGCCTCCCGGTCCGCCCAGGCGGCGAGTACGGTCGCGCCGCCCGCGACCGCGATCGCCGTACCGGCCGCCCGCAGCCGCCGGGTGACCAGCAGATAGACGATGAAGATGGCGGGGGTGAGTTTGATCGCCGCGGCGAGCCCGATACCGAGGCCCGCCAGCCGCCGCAGCCCGCGCGTCCGCGCGGTGGGTGAGGTGAGCAGCCAGGCGTCGCCGAGGACGAGGGCCAGCAACAGCAGATTGACCTGCCCGAAGCTCGCGGTGTCGCGTACCGGCTCCATCCAGGCGAAGAGGCAGGCCAGCACCGCGTACGCGAACCATCTGGTCCAGCGCTCGCGGCGGATGGTGGCATCGGCGCAGATATAGAGGATGACAGCCCCCGCCACGATGTTCAGGGACTGGCTGATCGCTATGGCGCTGTACCAGTCGACCACCATCATCGGCACCATGACGAGCGCCGCGAAGGGCGGGTAGGTGAAGCCGTAGTGCGTGCCCGGCTTGAGGTAGTCGTAGATCCGGCCGCCGTCTCCCCAGTAGCCGATGGTGCCGTAGTAGACCTTGAGATCGAACCAGTGGCGATGCAGCGGCAGGAAGACCAGGAAGGCCGCGACGGCGGCGGCGAGGGCAAGTCCTGTGGAGACCCTGCCCAGGGCGGTGGACGGCGGTCTCATGCGGGGCTCCCCAGCAGTTCGGTACGGCGGCACGGTCCTGAGGAACCCCGGGCGGTGGACCGGTGGTCGCACCGCAGCACGAGTGCGGCTGCCGCGCCGCCGGCTGTGAGCGACACATGGGGTCGGTCCTGTGCGGAGCGGCTCGGTGGTACGGCGAGCGCCGGCACACCGCTTGCCGCGGCTGCGGCGCGACGCAGCCGTACCGAGCCGTTGGGCGCGGCGGCGGCGATCAGGAACAGACCCCACAGTACATACCAGGGCCGCACCGCCGGTCCGGGGAGGGCGATTGCGGTCGGGGGCGGGCCGAGCACGTAAACCGGGCGGCGTGGACGGAGCCGCCGCCAGAAGGCGATCACGGCGAGCACCGTAGCCGCGATACGGGCTGAGTGCCAGGCTCGAGCGGTGAATTCCGCGAAGCCGCGGGGCGGCGTTCCGCAGCTTCGCGGGACCGGGTGCGTGCGGTCGGCTCGTGGGCGGTGCCGCACCTCGCGCCAGGCGGTTGCGCACATCGGACACAGCGGCTGACCGGCAAGACCCTGGGGGCAGTGGCTGGCGCCGACCGCTGAGCGGGGCGGAATATGCGGGCGCCGTAGGGCGCGTACCTGCCACAATCAAGGGCATGACCACGCTCAAGTCCAAGCTTCACGATGACCTTACCGAGGCGATCAGGGCGCGCGATGAGCTGCGCTCGTCGACGCTCCGGCTGACCCTTGCCGCGATCACCAAGGAGGAGGTCGCGGGCAAGGAGGCACGCGAGCTCTCCGATGACGAGGTGCAGAAGGTGATCGCCAAGGAGGCGAAGAAGCGCCGCGAGGCGGCAGAGGCCTTCAGCCAGGGCGGGCGTACCGAGCAGGCGGAGCGTGAGCGGCAGGAGGGCGAGCTTCTCGACGCCTATCTGCCGAAGCAGCTGTCGGACGACGAGCTGGACGCCATCGTGGCGCAGGCTGTCGGCGAGGCCCGCGCGGCGGGCGCCGAGGGGCCGCGTGCGATGGGTGCCGTCATGAAGATCGTGAACCCCAAGGTGGCAGGCCGTGCCGAGGGCGGCCGGGTCGCCGCGTCGGTCAAGAAGCTGCTGGCGGGTTGATCAACGATCCCGCTTCCACAGGGGTCCTCTACGGAGAAGAAGGGGCGGGAGTGACTCCCGCCCCTTCTCAGTACTCGGTTCTCAGTCGCGTCCGCCGGTGTCGTTGGCCGGCCCGCCGTTCGAGCCTCCGCCGTTCGAGCCCCCGTCGTCCGAACCTCCGCCGTCCACGCCCCCGAAGATGCCGGGCGGAAGGGAGATCCCGGGGATGGGGCCCTGGTCGCCGTCGTCGTCATCACCGCTCCGGTCGCGGTCCCGCTTGCGCCGCTGCCGGTCGTCGCCGTCGCGCTGGTCCTCGTCCCCGTCGCGCGCTTCGCCGCGCGGCAGATCGACGGGCGTGAACGAGGGGGTCTCGGACGCGTCCAACGCCCCGGTCATCGCGATCTTCCAGATCGGGCCCGGCAGACAGCCGCCACACACCTTGTCGTAGTACTGGCCGCCGATCCTGATGTTGAACATCGAGGTCTTCTCGCCGATGTCGTCACCGACCCACACGGCGGTGGCGAGGTTCGGCGTGTAGCCGACGAACCAGGCGTCCTTGCGGTCGTTGGTGGTACCCGTCTTGCCCGCGTTGTCCCGGTCGCTGAGGCCGGCCTGGGTGCCGGTGCCGTCCTCGACCACGCCCTTGAGCATCTGGTTGACGGTGTCCGCCGTCTTCTCGCTCATCGCCCGCGAGCACTGGGACTTCGGCACTTTGAGGCTCTTGCCGTCCGCGGTGGTCACCGACTCGATGGCGACGGGTGAGCAGTAGGTGCCGCGGTTGGCGAAGGTGGCGTAGACGGCGGCCATCGACAGCGGTGTGCTCTCGATGGAGCCGAGGGTGATGGACGGGTTCTCGGGGATCTTCTTTCCGTTGCCCGTCTTGTAGCCGACCTTCTGCGCCATCTCGACCGTCTCGCAGAGCCCGGTCATCTGCTCCAGCTTGGCGAAGTAGGTGTTGATGGACTTGGCGAGCGCGCTCGTCATGTCCCAGCTGCCGGTCTCCGACTCCAGCTCGTTCTGCACGGGCCAGGTGCCGCTCCCGGCAGGAGAGCCCGAGCACTCCGTGAAGGAGTTCATGGGCATGTCGATCTTCCAGCCGCTGGAGAACGACTGCGCCGGGCTGAGCCCCTTCTCCAGTGCCGCCGCCGCCGTGATCGGCTTGAAGGTCGAGCCGACCTGGAAGCCGTAGGTCGTGCCGCCCATCTTGCCGTCAACGGCCAGGTTGAGCACCGTCTCGTGGCGGCTCGTGTCGAGACCGTACGGTCGTGACTGCCCCATCGACAGGATCTTGCCGCTGCCCGGCTCCAGCTGGACCACGGCCGCCGCGACCTTGTCGTCCTTGTTGACCTTGGCCGTGGCCGCCTCGTTGGCCGCCTCCTGGGCCCGCGGGTCGAGCGTGGTCCTGATGGTCAGACCGCCGAGGTCCCACAGCTTCTGGCGCTCCTCCGCCGTCTTTCCGAAGGTCGGATCGGAGAGCACCGTCTTGCGTACGTAGTCACAGAAGAAGCCGGCACCGTCGACGGACGTGATGCAGCCGTTCTTGGGCTTGCTGAGATTGAGCTGGATCGGCTTGGCCTTGGCCTTGTCCGCCTCCTGCTGCGAGATGCTGCGGACATCGGCCATCCGCTGCAGCACGGTGTTGCGCCGAAGCGTCGCGGTCTTCTCGTTGTTGACCGGGTCGTAAATGCTCGGGGACTGCACGATACCCGCGAGCAGGGCCGCCTCCTCCAGGTTCAGGTCCTTGGCGGACTTGGAGAAGTAGCGCTTGGAGGCCGCCTCGACGCCGTACGCCTGCTGGCCGAAGAAGGTGATGTTGAGATAGTTCTCAAGGATCTTCTTCTTCCCGAGCTCCTTCTCGACCTGGATCGCGTACTTGAGCTCGCGGACCTTGCGGCCGATGGTCTGCTGGGTGGCCTGGGCGACCTTGGTGGGGTCGTCGCCGGCCTCCTCGATGAAGACGTTCTTGACGTACTGCTGGGTGAGGGTGGAGCCGCCCTGCTTGACGCCGCCGCCCTGGGCGTTCGTGTTGGCCGCGCGGAGCAGGCCCTTGGGGTCGACCGCGCCGTGCTGGTAGAAGCGCGCGTCCTCGATCGCGACGATCGCCCGCTGCATATGGGGTGAGATGTCCTTGAGTGGG
Organism: Streptomyces sp. NPDC127084; assembly: GCF_042724175.1. Taxonomy (NCBI): domain Bacteria; kingdom Bacillati; phylum Actinomycetota; class Actinomycetes; order Kitasatosporales; family Streptomycetaceae; genus Streptomyces; species Streptomyces sp. NPDC127084. Next base: position 77,953 of record NZ_JBHXFA010000007.1, on the reverse strand, counting down.
ACGACCGTGCGGTTACGGGAGTAGACGGTGGCGATCTGGCCGCCCTCGGCGTCCAGGATGGTGGTGCGCTGGCTGAGCGGGGGCGTCTTCATATTGGAGGGAATCGTGTCGAATCCCTCGACCGTACCCTTGGCCGCGAGCCCCAGTGCGCCTGCGGCGGGCAGGGCGAGGCCTGCCAGCACAGCTCCGGAGAGCACGCTGACGCCGATGAACTTGGCGGCCTGCTGGGTCCCTGTCAGACCTCCGCCCGAGCGCTTGTTTGCCATGAGGGGCAGCCTAATCTGTCGCGGGAGGCATGCCCCAGGAGCGGGGGCCTCTGAGGGTGTTCGAGTACCAGACCGTGACATCCGAGGCCAGGAGGATCCGGGTTTGCGTGGCTCGAACGCGCAGCGGAGCGCTTGGTGCCTCGGCGCGGGCAGGGTGGGGGCCGTGCGCCCGCCGGGGCGGGGCGGCGTGGGGGCGGCGCCTTGCGAGCGGGCGGCGCCTGTACGCGGCTATATGCGGCCGACGACGGTGACACGTGCGATCAGTGGCACCTGTGTTCCCATTCTCCGGACGGGCGGAGAGGTATTGGCCTAAGCTGCTCTCAACTGTCACAGCAATGTGGTCGCGTATCAATACCCCCCGCCGTCCCCTGTGACACCTTCAAGGTGCGCTCAAGTTATTCCCAGCCCATTCCTGGGCGCGCCTTCGTGAAAGTCGGGCCGAATGCCTGAATAGTCGCTTATGCCCTGCGCTCACTCCCCTGGGTGATCTGCCGCGTACCCATAGTCCGTTCGGGCCATTCAAGATTGGGCCCGAAGGGGGTGTTGCGCTGTGCCCGCCTTCCGTAACGTCCTCAACTGGCAGCGGTGAATATGCCGCTTGCCGCCGTGGGGGAGCCTCGATTCGGGAGAGGACGGCGCCGGAATGGGCTGGGTAACCGACTGGAGTGCGCAGGCAGCCTGCCGCACTACCGATCCGGATGAACTGTTCGTGCAAGGAGCGGCGCAGAACAGGGCCAAGGCAGTGTGTACCGGTTGCCCGGTGCGCACCGAGTGCCTGGCTGATGCGCTCGATAATCGCGTCGAGTTCGGCGTTTGGGGCGGAATGACCGAGCGGGAGCGGCGCGCACTGCTGCGACGGCGTCCCACCGTCACCTCCTGGCGCAGGCTTCTTGAGACCGCTCGTACCGAGTACGAGCGGAGCGCGGGCCTCCTGCCCGTGGGCTTGGAGGACGACGAGACGTACGAGTCGTACGCGGCAGTGGGATAGGTCGGGTCAGACCCGTCGGGTCGGCTGGGGACTGGGCGCCGCCGTAGCCGGTAAGCGCTAGCTCGCGGCTACGGACGGAGAGCCGGACGGAGAACCGCCGGTCGCGAGCCGCTCACCGATGGTCCGGAGCCCCGCGAGGTCGTGAACATCGCCAGGCAGGGCAGCCACTTGAGCCACCGCGACATCCGGATAGAGCGCCCTGAAGCGATCGTGTGTCCGCTGCTCTCGGGCAAGTACCTGCATCCGTTCGGCATGCAGACGCAGTAGACCCGCTGTCAGTTGTGCGGTGGGCGTGCGTACGGGTGAGTCATCGGGCTGCTTGGACTCCACGGCGGGAGAGGTGGGAGAGGTACCCGTGGAGCCACGAAGACGAGTCTTCCCGGGCTTCTGATCCACAATGCCGCCCTCGTCAAGATTTTCTGCGGCGGTGAGCGCCCGCTCCGCTGAGAGTCCGGCAGCGCCGCTCCCATGGACCCGGTTGAGGACCAGCCCCGCCAGCGGCATCTCCTCCGCCGCCAGCCGCTCCACGAAGTACGCCGCCTCGCGCAGTGCGTCCCGCTCCGGAGCGGCGACCACCAGGAACGCGGTACCGGGCGCCTGGAGGAGGCGGTACGTGGCATCGGCGCGGGTGCGGAAGCCGCCGAACATCGTGTCCATGGCGGCGACGAAAGTCTGCACGTCTCGGAGCAGCTGACCACCCAGCAGCTTTCCGATGGTGCCGGTCATTATCGACATGCCGACATTCAGGAACTTCATCCCGGCCCGGCCGCCCATCTTCGCCGGGGTCATCAGCAGCTTGATGAACTTCCCGTCCAGGAACGACCCGAGCCGTTTCGGCGCGTCCAGGAAGTCCAACGCCGAACGTGACGGAGGAGTGTCGACCACGATCAGGTCCCACTCGTCGCTGGCGCGGAGCTGTCCGAGTTTCTCCATCGCCATGTATTCCTGGGTGCCCGCGAACCCGGCCGACAGGGACTGGTAGAAGGGGTTCTCCAGGATCGCGCGGGCCCGCGCCGGATCCGAGTGCGCCTCGACGATCTCGTCGAAGGTCCGCTTCATGTCGAGCATCATCGCGTACAACTCACCCTCGCCCTTGATGCCGTCCACCTGACGGGGGGTGTTGTCGAGCAGATCGATGCCCATCGACTGGGCAAGCCTGCGTGCAGGGTCGATGGTCAGCACGACCGCCTTGCGGCCGCGCTCCGCAGCGCGCACGCCCAGGGCCGCCGCGGTCGTGGTCTTGCCCACGCCACCCGCGCCGCAGCACACGATGATGCGGGTGCCCGGGTCATCGAGCAGCGGATCGATGGCGAGCGGCGGCCCGTCTTCCATGGCGCTGCCGTGAGTCATGGGCGCCGGCGTCATCATCCGTTCTCCCTGTTCTCTCCAGCATCCCTTGCGGACCCGGCGGACCCGGCGTTCGTCGTGCCGTCGTGGTTCCCGCTGCCTCCGGAGGAGGTGGCGCTGTCCCCGTCCTCGTTCACGCCTTGCTTCCGCAGTTCGGTGGCGAGGTGGTACAGCCCTGCGATGTCGACACCTTCGCTCAGCAGCGGCAGTTCAAACGTGGGCCGGCCCAGCGAACCGAGCATGGCGCGCTGCTCGCGCTCCAGTTCCACGCGCTGCGCGTGCTCGGCCGCCTGATCCAGCAGAGGGCCGACCAGTCCGGCGGCCCCGCCCACCCCTGCCGCGGTCAGCGACTTGGCGATGTCCTTGCGGCGGTCGGCGGTCGCAGCCGTACGGACCGCCTCCTCGTCGAGGATGTGCGGTCGCACCATGTTGACGATGACGTTCCCGGTAGGGAGGTCGGCTTCGCGTAGCTCGGCGATGCCGTCCGCGGTCTCCTGGACGGGCATCTCCTCCAGCAGGGTCACCAAGTGGACTGCGGTTTCCGGAGACTTGAGGACCCGCATCACGGCCTGGGCCTGATTGTGTATCGGGCCGATCTTGGCCAGTCCCGCCACCTCGTCATTGACGTTCAGGAAGCGGGTGATCCGGCCGGTGGGCGGAGCGTCCATGATCACGTAGTCGTACGCGTAACGGCCTGGGCCGTTCTTCGAGTCGGCGGTGCGCCGGCGCACCGCCTCACAGGCCTTGCCGGTCAGCAGTACGTCCCGGACACCGGGTGCCACGGTGGTGGCGAAGTCGATCGCACCGAGCTTCTTCAGCGCCCGGCCCGCGGACCCCAGCTTGTAGAACATCTGGAGGTAGTCGAGCAGGGCCCGCTCGGCGTCGATGGCCAGCGCGAACACCTCGCCGCCGCCCGGAGCGACCGCGATCTTGCGTTCCTCGTACGGCAAGGCATCCGTCTCGAAGAGCTGCGCGATGCCCTGTCTGCCCTCGACCTCCACGAGAAGCGTGCGCTTGCCCTCGGTCGCGAGGGCGAGCGCGAGGGCTGCGGCGACCGTCGTCTTACCGGTACCGCCCTTGCCGCTGACGACCTGAAGCCTGCTCACGCCTTCGAGCCTAATTCCTTGCCAAGCGCTCCGGTGGCTCCGGGTGGGGATCAGCGGGGTGTTCGAGTGGTGAGCTTCGTTACGCGTTCTTCGAGCTGGGCTTGTAAAGCCTCTGGTGAGAACGCGCGGGCCTCCGGGATGGAGTCATCCATCACCTGCCGACGGGTGAAGAACGAACGTCTCAACCATGCCGGCTGCCTCTGGGCCTTAGCCGCGCTTCCGCTATGCGCAACCTCTTCAATCGCCGGGCCGGCCAGCTCTGCCACTGCTCCAGCACGGCCAACGCTATGACGAGGCACTGGCCTTCCGGCCTCGTCGAAGGCTGCCGAAACAGTCGCCGCATAGGTCACGGCCGGTCAGACAGCGGGAGGACGCACTCAGGGCGCGAGGCGTTCCCCGGCGGCAAGCTCGCGCCAGCTCGGGGGAGCCGGATCACCTCGTGGCCCCTCCTCGTCTGAGGCTTTCCCTTGCGCTGCTGATCGAGCAGTCGGCAAAGCTGCACGGCCCCAGTCACCCACTTGACGGCTTGGGGCCATGAGGCGTCTGACCAGTCAGCCCGCGCCCTGCGCACGCGGCGCCCGCGGACTGCGTCACGTGGGGGCGCATCGATGTCCGCACTCGTACGTTCGCACGCGGCGGATCCGCACGCCGATGTCCGTACGCGGATGTCCGCAGGCCGATGTCCGCACGCCCAGGTGTGCAAGCGGAGATCGGCTGGGATTCACTGGAGACTCGCGGAGCCCGGAGGTCCACCGGGACCCGAGACCCCCGAGCGCCGGCGGGACCCGGGTTTCCTTGTGGTCCCGCGTCACAAGACCACGCACGCGGGCGGCTACAGTCGCCTCCATGACCAAGTGGGAATACGCGACCGTGCCCCTTCTCGTGCACGCGACCAAGCAGATCCTGGACACCTGGGGCGAGGACGGCTGGGAGCTCGTCCAGGTCGTCCCCGGGCCGAACAACCCCGAGCAGCTCGTGGCCTACCTGAAGCGGGAGAGGGCCTGATGGCCGGGGCGGGCGCCGTAGAGGCGAAGCTCGCCGAGCTGGGCCTCACACTTCCGGAGGTCGTCCCGCCGCTCGCCGCCTACCAGCCGGCCGTGCAGTCCGGGCCGTATGTCTACACCTCGGGGCAGCTGCCCATGGTGGAGGGCAAGCTCCCGGTCACAGGCAAGGTCGGTGCCGAGGTGACTGCGGAGGAGGCCAAGGAGCTGGCGGCCACCTGCGCGCTCAACGCGCTGGCCGCCGTGAAGTCCGTCGCCGGCAGCCTGGACCGCATCGCTCGGGTGGTGAAGGTCGTCGGCTTCGTCGCCTCCGCCTCCGACTTCACCGGCCAGCCCGCTGTCATCAACGGTGCCAGCGAGCTGCTCGGGGCGGTGCTCGGGGACAAGGGCGTGCACGCGCGGAGCGCGGTGGGCGTGGCGGTGCTGCCGCTGGACTCCCCGGTCGAGGTCGAGGTTCAGGTCGAACTCGTCCAGGACTGAAGCCGGGCCTGAAGCCATGCGCTGAGGCCGGTACTGAGCCCAGGGCTGAGTCCAGGCATCAGGCCAAGCCCCGGGCCGAGTCTGAGTCCGGGAGTGCCGAGCAGTACGGAGGGGCGCCCGGTAGCGGGCGCCCCTCGTTCCGCGCGGAGCGGTTACCCCTCGAACATCCACGCGTGAGCGCATAGCATCCGCCCATGTCCAATGGTCAGTGGTACCCACCGGAATGGCCCGAGCGGATCAGGGCACTCGCCGCCGGAGAGCTCACCGCCGTGAGCCCGAAGCGCGCGGCGACCGTCATGCTGCTCAAGGACACTTCCGAGGGCGTGTACGTCCACATGCTGCGCCGCCGCGCCTCCATGGCCTTCGCCGGAGGCGCGTACGCCTATCCGGGTGGCGGGGTGGACGAGCGCGACGCCCGTCCGGTCCGCTGGGCGGGTCCTTCCCTGGCCGAGTGGGCGGCCGACCTCGGTGTCGAGGACGAGGCGACGGCGCAGTCCATCGTCTGCGCTGCGGTACGCGAGACCTACGAAGAGGCGGGCGTCCTGCTCGCCGGAGAGACCCCGGATACGGTCATCGGGGACACCACGGGCGACGACTGGGAGGCTGACCGGGCGGCGCTGGTCAACAGGGAGCTCGGCTTCGCCGAGTTCCTGGACCGCAGGGGCCTGGTGCTGCGCTCGGATCTGCTGGGCGCCTGGGCTCGCTGGATCACGCCTGAGTTCGAGACGCGCCGCTTCGACACATGGTTCTTCGTCGCCGCCCTCCCGCAGGGCCAGCGCACCCGGAACGCCTCGACGGAGGCCGACCGTACGGTCTGGATCAGGCCCGTCGACGCCGCCGCCGGGTACGACAAGGGCGAACTGCTGATGATGCCGCCGACGATCGCCACCCTGCGAGTGCTCGGACGGTACGCAGCCGTCGCGGACGCACTTGAGGCGGCGGCAGGGCAGGACCTCACGCCCGTACTGGCACAGGCACGGCTGGTGGCGGGTGAGGTGGTGCTGAGCTGGCCGGGCCACGACGAGTTCACCAAGCACATCCCCGTTGTTCCTGCCGGTCCCGACGCCCCGGCTGGAGGCACCCGATGAGTGATGCCGCAGCCCTCCCCGGTCAGCCGCGCGGTGTCGTCGTGTCCGGGCCGGCGACCGCGCGCGCGATCAACGTCCTGGCTCCCAACGCCTCCGCGATGACCCTGGACGGCACCAACACCTGGATCGTCGCCGAGCCGGACTCCGAGCTCGCGATCGTCATCGACCCCGGCCCACTGGACGACACGCACCTGCGGAATGTCATCGCGACGGCCGAGAACGCGGGGAAGCGGGTCGCACTGACCCTGCTGACGCATGGGCATTCGGACCACGCGGAGGGCGCGGGCAGGTTTGCGGAGCTGACCGGTACGAAGGTGCGTGCCCTGGACCCGGCGCTGCGCCTCGGTGACGAGGGGCTCGCGGCGGGCGACGTGATCCGCACCGGCGGTCTGGAGCTGAGGGTGGTCCCGACGCCCGGCCACACCGCGGATTCTCTCTGCTTCCATCTGCCCGCCGATCGTGCCGTCCTGACCGGCGACACGATCCTGGGACGTGGCACGACGATGGTCGCCCATCCCGACGGGCGTCTCGGCGACTACCTCGATTCGCTGCGACGACTGCGCTCCCTGGCCGTCGACGACGGTGTGCACACGGTCCTTCCGGGGCATGGTCCGGTCCTGGAGGACGCGCAGGGTGCGGTGGAGTTCTACCTCGCCCACCGCGCACATCGCCTCGCCCAGGTCGAGACGGCCGTGGAGAACGGCCATGAGACGGCGCCCGACGTGGTGGCGCATGTGTACGCCGATGTGGACCGTTCGCTGTGGCCGGCCGCCGAGCTCTCTGTGCGGGCGCAGCTCGAATATCTGCGGGAGCACGGCCTGATCCCGGACTGACGCCGAGCACCGAAACCCCCTTCGACGGAGACCCCCTCTGGGCTGCGGCCAGGACGTGCCTTACGCTCCGCTTACTTTCGGCATTTCATCCCTGGGGGGAAATCGCGGTGTTCGTCCTGTTCATCCTGCTCGTCATCGCCGCCGTGGTGTTGTACGTGGTCTCCCGCGGCAACAGCGGCCGCCGCGGGCTCAAGATCGGCGCCGCCGCCGCGCTGATAGCCGGCCTGTTCGCAGGCATCACCAGCTGTGTCTATGTCGTCAGCGCGTACGAGGTCGGCGTGCCCGTGACCTTCGGCAAGGTCGACTCGCCGCTGACCTCCGGTATGCACCTGAGGTCGCCGTTCACCAGCGTCACGACCTTCTCCACCCGCCCGGTCGACCTCAACCTCTCCGACAAGGACGTGGTCGAGGTGCGCTCCAGCCAGGGTGGCGTCATGTACGTGGAGGTGACCGTGAAATGGGCGGTGACGCCCGCGAAGGCGGTGGAGCTCTACCGGCTGGCAGGCAGCGAGGGTGCCATCCAGCAGCGACTCGTCTATCCGGACAGCCGGGAGATCGTCCGCAATGTGTTCGCCCGTTACACGAGCGAGCAGGGCTACGCCTCGGCCCGGGAGAAGATCAACACGGAGATCGGCGACCTGATCAAGGAGCGGCTGGCTCCTCGCGGAATCGACGTGACCACGGTCAACCTGCGCAATGTGAAGCCGTCGGACAGCCTCCAGGACCAGATCGACCGCAAGATCCAGCAGGAGCAGGCCACGGAGCGGGCCACCGAGGCGGCGCGTACCGCCAAGGCGGAGGCGGAGCGCCGCCGAATCGAGGCAGAGGGCATCGCCAAGGCGAACAAGATCCTCAATGACTCGCTCTCGGACAAGGTGATCATGAACCAGTGCATCGAGGCTTTCCGGGAAGCCGCGGCGAAGAACCCCGTCTACGCGGTGCCGTGCGGCAGCGGTGGTGGAACGCCGGTGATCGTCGACGGTACGAAGCGCTGATCCCGGTCCCGAAACAAGCGTGAGGGCGCTCTTCGGACGGATCGTCCGGGGAGCGCCCCCTTGCATGCTTCGAGGAGCCGGCGCCGTTCCGGCAGGCAATCCGCCTGCCGGGACGGAAGGGCTAGCGTGAGCGCTTCGCGAGGCGCTCCACGTCCAGCAGGATCACGGCGCGCGCCTCAAGGCGCAGCCAGCCGCGCTGGGCGAAGTCGGCCAGAGCCTTGTTCACGGTCTCGCGGGAGGCGCCGACGAGCTGGGCCAGCTCCTCCTGGGTCAGGTCGTGCACGACGTGGATGCCTTCCTCCGACTGCACGCCGAAGCGGCGCGACAGGTCGAGGAGGGCGCGGGCGACGCGGCCCGGGACATCGGAGAAGACCAGGTCGGACATCTGGTCGTTGGTCTTGCGCAGTCGGCGCGCGACGGCGCGCAGCAGGGCCGTGGCCACCTCGGGGCGGGCGTTCAGCCAGGGCTGGAGGTCGCCGTGGCCGAGACCGAGCAGCTTGACCTCGGTCAGCGCGGTGGCCGTGGCCGTACGGGGGCCCGGGTCGAACAGCGAGAGTTCGCCGATCAGCTCCCCGGGGCCGAGCACCGCCAGCATGTTCTCGCGGCCGTCGGGCGAGGTGCGGTGCAGCTTGACCTTGCCCTCGGTGACCACGTACAGCCGATCGCCGGGGTCGCCCTCGTGGAAGAGCGCGTCGCCGCGGGCGAGTGTCACTTCACTCATCGAGGCGCGGAGCTCCGCGGCCTGCTCGTCATCGAGCGCCGCGAAGAGCGGGGCGCGCCGCAGAACGTCGTCCACGAGTTCTCTCCTTGTCGACCTGCTCAGGGGACGGTGGTCCCCATGATGCCGCACAGCAAAACAGTGCGATCGATCACAAGGATCCATCACAAGTCTGACGCACCGGCGTGTCCTGTTGTGCTTCAGGGGTCGATTCGGGTGGTGATCGGCGGCACCCGGGGCGGATGTCGGCGGCGGCCCTTAGGCTGGCCGGGTGTCCAATTCGCCGGTGAGAGTGCAGGCCAAGGGGGCCGGAAGAGTGTCAGGGGAGCAGGATTCCGCTGTGGGCGAACACGATTCCCTTCAGTCGACAAACGTAGCAAAAGGGGCAAAGCGGAAGTTGTCTTCCTCTGGCGAGGCTCCCGTGGTCCCAGCCGCCCAGACGGCGGCTCCAGATGCCCAAGCGGCCCCGGCAGGTCCGGCGACCACAGCGCGCAAAGCCGCGGCGAAGCCGGAGTCGCGGCTGGCGATGGTCCGGCGCGCCCGCCGTATCAATCGCGAGCTGGCCGAGGTCTATCCGTACGCCCACCCCGAGCTGGACTTCCGGAACCCCTTCGAGTTGCTGGTGGCGACGGTCCTGTCCGCCCAGACCACCGACCTGCGCGTCAATCAGACGACCCCCGCGCTCTTCGCCCGGTACCCCGCGCCTGAGGACATGGCCGCTGCCGTACCGGAGGAGTTGGAGGAGCTGATCCGGCCCACCGGCTTCTTCCGCGCCAAGGCGAAGTCTCTGATCGGCCTGTCCAAGGCCCTGCGTGACGACTTCGGCGGCGAGGTCCCGGGTCGTCTCGAGGACCTGGTGAAGCTTCCGGGTGTGGGCCGCAAGACGGCGTTCGTGGTCCTGGGGAACGCCTATGGCGTGCCCGGGATCACCGTGGACACCCACTTCATGCGGCTCGCCCGCCGCTGGAAATGGACCACCCAGGAGGATCCGGTCAAGATCGAAGCCGAGATCGCTGCCATCTTCCCCAAGAGCGAGTGGACGATGCTCTCCCACCGGGTCATCTTCCATGGCCGCCGTATCTGCCACGCCCGCAAGCCGGCCTGCGGCGCCTGTCCGATCACCCACCTGTGCCCGTCGTACGGCGAGGGCGAGACGGACCCGGAGAAGGCGAAGAAGCTGCTCAAGTACGAGATGGGCGGCCATCCCGGCCAGCGGCTGAACCCTCCGCCGGACTACCCCGGCAAGCCCGCGCCGCCGCTGGGTGCCTCATGACACAGCCCGGCGCCGCGCCCCGCCCGCGCGGGGCCCGGTCCCGGTGCCGCCGCCCCGGCCGCGGCCTGACATGCGGGGTCAGGAACGATCCCGGAAGCGGTACGCGTTGCACACCACGGGGGTGCTCATGACACGCACGGACGAGATGTACGACGGCGAGTTGGCCGTGACGAGCGACGGCCTGCCCGATTGGCTGCTCCCGGTGGCCGAGGCCGCCAGGACGGTCGCTCCGGAGCAGCTCAGCCGCTATCTGCCGCCGGACGGCGGCGGCGGTCGCCAGTCCGCTGTGCTGGTTCTCTTCGGCGAGGGCCCGCAGGGGCCCGAGCTGCTGCTGATGGAGCGTGCCAGCAGTCTTCGCTCGCACGCCGGGCAGCCCTCCTTCCCCGGGGGCGCGCTCGATCCCGTGGACGGCGACCCGGCCACGTCAGGTCCGCTGCGCGCTGCCCTGCGCGAGGCCGAGGAGGAGACGGGGCTTGACCCGGCGGGCGTGCAGCTCTTCGCGGTGCTGCCCCGCCTCTACATCCCGGTGAGCGGATTCGTTGTCGCACCCGTCCTCGGCTGGTGGCGCGAGCCGAGTCCGGTCGCTGCCGTCGACCCCGCGGAGACCGCCCGGGTGTTCACCGTTCCCGTGGCGGATCTCACGAATCCGGCAAATCGTGCCACCGCCGTCCACCCCAGCGGCTTCCGAGGCCCTGCGTTCCTGGTCGCGTCCGCTCTGGTCTGGGGTTTTACGGCGGGAGTGATCGACCGGATCCTGCACTTCGCCGGCTGGGAGCGCCCCTGGGACCGCGGAAAGCAGGTCCCGCTCGATTGGGGGCCATGAGACCGTGGCCCGTATGCCAATCCGGGGAGGCTCCCTGGACTTGCCCGACTCCCTGGACCCGGACCCCAACCCAGCCGGACGGAGCGCCGGACGACGAAACTGCGAGGCAAACGACGGTGAACGTGCTGGACATCCTGCTGCTCGTGGCAGCCGTGTGGTTCGCGATCGTCGGGTACCGCCAGGGATTCGTCGTCGGCATCCTCTCGGTGATCGGGTTCCTCGGCGGTGGGCTCATCGCGGTCTACCTGCTGCCGGTCGTGTGGGACCAGCTCACCAATGAGGCGGAGGTCTCCACGACAGCCGCTATCGTCGCCGTCGTGATCGTGATCGTCTTCGCCTCGGTCGGGCAGGCCTTCACCACCCACCTGGGCAACAAGCTGCGCCGTCACATCACCTGGTCGCCGGCGCGCGCCTTGGACGCGACGGGCGGCGCGCTCGTCAACGTCGTGGCGATGCTCCTGGTCGCGTGGCTCATCGGCTCCGCCGTCGCGGGCACCTCCCTGCCGACACTCGGCAAGGAGGTCCGCAACTCGAAGGTCCTCTTCGGCGTCTCCGAGGTGCTGCCGGCCGAGGCCGCCACCTGGACGAAGGACTTCTCCTCCGTCCTCGCGCAGAACGGCTTCCCGCAGGTCTTCAGCCCGTTCGCCAAGGAGCCCATCACCGAGGTCCGCGCGCCCGACCCGGCCCTCGCCGACAGCCCGGTGGCGGCACGGGCCCAGCGCTCCATCGTGAAGGTCGTCGGTACGGCCACGAGCTGCAACAAGGTCCTGGAAGGCACCGGCTTCGTGTTCGCCGACCGCCGGGTCATGACCAACGCGCATGTCGTGGGCGGTGTGGACGAGCCGACCGTCCAGATAGGCGGAAAGGGCCGGCTCTACGACGCGAAGGTCGTCCTCTACGACTGGCAGCGTGACATCGCCGTACTCGACGTCCCTGACCTCAAGGCCGCGCCACTGCCGTTCACCGGGACCGACGCCCGTACGGGTGATGGCGCGATCGTCGCCGGCTTCCCCCAGAACGGCGGGTACGACGTGCGGTCGGCCAGGGTCAGGGGCCGGATCGATGCCGACGGACCCGACATCTACCGCAGGGGCGAGGTGCGCCGCGACGTCTACTCGCTGTTCACGACCGTCCGTGAAGGCAACTCGGGAGGGCCGCTACTCACCCCGGAGGGTGAGGTGTACGGGGTGATCTTCGCCCGGTCGCGTGACGACGCCAACACCGGCTACGCGTTGACGGCCGACGAGATCCGCGATGACATCACACGCGGTGCCAGGGCCAATCAGGAGGTGGACAGCCAGGGCTGCGCCTTGTGACGGACGCCGCCGGGGCAGCCGCCTCACGGAGCTCCGCGGTAGCCCCGACGACGGGGCCCGTCACTGGCGCAGGGCGCCGTCAGCCTAGGGATGACGCCCTTGCCCCTGCTCCACTGCCTGCTCAGCCGCGAGGGTGCCGGAGCCGCGCCGAGACCCAGCGGGCCCGGCGGCGGAGGATACGCGGGATGCCGAGCCGGGGGTCGTGGCCCTGCGTTTGTGAGCCGCCCCTCTCGTAGCCGATCGGCGCGGAGGCCGAGCGGGAGTTGCGTGCTGCGTCACCGTAGTCGTGCGTCCAGCCCATACCCCGACGTGTGCCCGGGCCCCAAGGTCGGTAATCGCATCTGGGCCCGCCAATTGGCCTATGCGCGCGGCAATACCCGTTCGTCGTACGAGTGTTCGCCGGTAGCCCGCCGGTAGCCCGCCGGTAGCCCGCTGACAACCCGCCAGGTCGGCCGGGTCAGCGGTCGGGCTCGGGGTCCTTGAGCCAGCCGATGAGCTCCTTGGAGAACGCCACCGGGTCCTCCTCGTGGGGGAAGTGGCCGAGGCCGTCGAAGAGCCGCCAGCGGTACGGCGCCTCGACGTACTGCCCTGATCCCGCGGCGCTGCGCGTACGCATCGCCGGATCCAGGGAGCCGTGCAGATGGAGCGTCGGCACCCGTACCGGTCGTTTCATCCGGCGGTAGAACTGGACGCCGTCCGGGCGGGCGAGCGACCGCACCATCCAGCGGTAGGGCTCGATCGAGCAGTGCGCCGTCGACGGAATGCACATCGCCCGCCGATACACCTCGATCGCCTCGTCGTCCGGCTGCCGGGGCCCGGACCAGTCGCGGATCAGACGGCCCGCCAGGTCCGCGTCATCAGCTACGAGTTGACGTTCCGGCAGCCATGGCCGCTGGAAGCCCCAGATATACGAACCTGCGCGGGTCTGCGCGAAGTCGCCGAGCATCGACGAGCGCCAGCGGCGGGGATGGGGCATCGACGAGACCGCGAGCCGGCGCACCAGCTTGGGGCGCATCACCGCGGCGGTCCAGGCGAGATAGCCGCCCAGACCGTGCCCGACGAGCGCGGCGTCCGGCTCGCCCAGCGAACGCACCACACCGGTGATGTCCAGAGCGAGGTTCGCGGGGTCGTACCCCCGCGGAGTGCGGTCGCTGCCACCCACACCGCGCAGATCCATGGCCACCGCCCGGAACCCCGCGTCGGCGAGCGTCGTCAGCTGATGCCGCCAGGTCCACCAGAACTGCGGGAACCCGTGCAGGAGCAGCACCAGCGGCCCGTCGCCCAGCTCGGCGATATGGAAGCGCGCACCATTGGCCGCGACGTCTCGATGGGTCCAGGGACCCTCGATGCGCACCGGGCCGCCGGCAGTGCCCGCGCCGTTGCCGAGGCCGTTGCCGGGGTCCTCAGGGCTTGTTTCAGGGTCCGTCATGCGGATGAGCGTGCCACAACGGCGGAGGAGTCCTGGTCCTGACGGGGGTGCGGCTTGACGTTCCCCAGCACCGCGGCGGTCTGCTTCGCCGAGGCGATCGACCTCTCCGGTGGCTTGACCTTCTTGAACTTGGAGGTGGCGAGCAGCGCCAGCAGCCCCGCGAGCAGCAGGAACGCCGCTCCCACGATCAGAAACGACCAGGCGAGGCCGAGGCCCAGATTGTGGATGCCGTAGGCGGCGGCGAAGCTCAGTACCGGAAGCGAGAAAAGCGCCAGCACCCCCGCGATGGAGAGGGCCGCACCACCGGTCACCCCGCGCTTGACGTCCCGGCGGAGCTCCGCCTTGGCCAGGGCGATCTCGTCGTGCACCAGGGCCGACATCTCGGCGGTCGCCGTCGCGACCAGCTGCCCGAGGGTCCGGTCAGGGCCGATCAGCCGGACCGGGCCGACCGTGTCGCCGGTGACTTCGACGGTGCCGGCGGTCTTCGGCGCGCCGCTGCCGGGGTCGCTCATCGCTGACTCCCTCTTCATCATTGTTTGTGCTTCGGTTTCGGTTTGGGTCGTCTCTGCTGTGTTACTGCGCGACTGCGTCGTGTCTGCTCGTCCACGCATGCGCGTACCGCTGGGATCTGCTGTCAGATCATGCCGGACTGTCGCCATCGCCGCGCGATGCCCCCGCCAGTTCCGCCTTGCGGCGGTGTTCCGCGGCCTTCGCCTCGTAGATCGCGGCCATCCTCAGGTGGTACTCGGGCTTGCCTTGCTCGTAGATGTCGGGGATGCCGTCGTGGTCGTCGTCGCGCTCCTCCTCCTCGTACAGCGCCTGGTAGGTGCGTACCCGCAGCTTCAGCAGTACACAGGCGAAGACGGCGGCGATGACCGAGCCGGCCAGGACCGCGGCCTTGACCGCCTCCATCAGGTCGGTGTCGGCGGCGAAGGCGAGCTCGCCGATGAGCAGTGAGACCGTGAAGCCGATACCCGCCAGTGAGGCGACGGCGAAGACATCGGCCCAGGCCAGGTGCTCGTTGAGTTCGGCCTTGGTGAAGCGGGCGGCGAGCCAGGTGCCGCCGAAGATGCCGATGGTCTTGCCGACCACAAGGCCGAGGACCACGCCGAGGGTCTCCGGTCTGGTGAAGACCGCGTGGAGCGCCCCGCCCGAGACGCTGACGCCTGCTGAGAACAGGGCGAACAGCGGGACGGCGAGTCCGGCCGAGACCGGTCGTACGAGATGCTCGATGTGCTCGCCGGGGGAGTGGGCCTCGCCTTCGTGCCTGGTGCAGCGCAGCATCAGACCCATCGCTACCCCGGCGATGGTGGCGTGGACGCCGCTGTTGTACATCAGGCCCCAGATCACCAGGGCCAGGGGCACGTACACGTACCACCCGCGTACACCCTTGCGTAGCAGTAGCCAGAAGACGCCCAGGCCCACGAACGCCCCGCCCAGCGCGGCGAAGTCCAGGCCCTCGGTGAAGAAGACCGCGATGATCAGGATGGCGAACAGGTCGTCGACGACGGCGAGGGTGAGTAGGAAGGCACGTACGGCTGAGGGGAGCGAGGTGCCGATGACAGCCAGCACGGCGAGGGCGAAGGCGATGTCGGTCGCGGTGGGCACCGCCCAGCCTGCCGTGGAGCCGCCGCCCGCGATGTTGACCAGGGTGTAGACGAGGGCGGGCACGGCCATCCCGCAGACGGCGGCGATGACGGGGAGCGCGGCCGCCCTGGGGTCGCGCAGCTCGCCGGCGACCAGCTCCCGTTTGAGTTCGATACCGGCGACGAAGAAGAAGATGGCGAGCAGTCCGTCTGCCGCCCAGTGCTCCACGGAAAGGTCGAGGCCGAGTGCCGCAGGGCCGAAATGGAAGTCGCTGACGGCATCGTAGGAGGCGCCCGACGTGTTCGCCCAGATGACGGCGGCGACCGCGGCGGCAAGGAGGAGGATGCCGCCGACGGTCTCGGCGCGCAGTGTCTCCGCCAGGTGGTTCCGCTCGGGGAGGGAGAGCCGTCCGAGGAACTTGCGCGGCCCGGAGGCGGGGGTGGTGGGCGTCGGGGTGGGTGGGGGCGCGGCCACGGGGTGGAGACCTCCGGTCGGATAGGCAGGGCGAAGCACATGCCGACCAGACTTCCCGGCGCACCTGGGGTTCTTGCTGCGTCGCTGACGCAGTCGTTACCTTACCTAAGAAGTCGCTACTTCACCTAAGAAGCGGCCCTGGTGCGCGAGGGCGTATCCGGTGATCTTCACCCTAGGCGCAAAAGGGGCACCCGGCTCGTCGCTCCGGGTGCCCCGCGGAAGGGAATCGGCTGACGCGGCCGGGCTCAGTCCTCCGAACGCGCGCTGGGCAGCTTGGACTGGATGAGGTCCATGACGGTGGAGTCGGTGAGGGTGGTGACGTCGCCGAGCTGCCGGTTCTCCGCGACATCACGGAGCAGACGGCGCATGATCTTTCCCGATCGGGTCTTCGGGAGCTCCGCGACGGGGAGGATCCGCTTGGGCTTGGCGATGGGGCCGAGGGTGGCGCTGACATGGTCGCGCAGCTCGGCGGTGAGGCCCTCGTCCTCCTGCGCGGTGCCACGCAGGATCACAAAGGCGACGATGGCCTGGCCGGTGGTGGGGGGGGGGGGGGGGGCGGCCCCGGCGGGGGGGGCCCGGGGGGGGGGGCCCCGCGCGCGGTGGGCCGAGCGGGGGGGTGGTGTGTGTGCGGGGAACA
>NZ_JBHXFA010000007.1:31775-61582 GCF_042724175.1 Streptomyces sp. NPDC127084 | reverse complement strand
TTTATAAGCGACTGGGTGCGGCCCGCGTCCCCCGGCGCGGTGCCCGGCTGTATCACAACGGCGCGGGTGGCGTGGCCGGGGGTGTCGTCGGCGGCGCCCACGACCGCGGCTTCGGCGACCTTGGGATGGGACACCAGGGCGGATTCGACCTCGGTGGTCGAGATGTTGTGCCCGGAGACGAGCATGACGTCATCCACACGGCCGAGCAGCCAGATATCGCCGTCCTCGTCCTTCTTGGCGCCGTCGCCGGCGAAGTACTGGCCTTGGAAGCGGGACCAGTAGGTGTCGATGAAGCGCTGGTCATCGCCCCAGATGGTGCGGAGCATGGAGGGCCAGGGCTCGGTCAGGGTGAGGTAGCCGCCGTGGCCGTCGGCGACCTCCCGGCCGTTGTCGTCGACGACTGTCGCGCTGATGCCGGGCAGGGGGCGCTGGGCGCTGCCGGGCTTGGTGTGGGTGACTCCGGGGAGGGGCGAGATCATCATGGCCCCGGTCTCGGTCTGCCACCAGGTGTCGACAATGGGGGTGGCGCCGGCACCGATGTGCTCGCGGTACCAGATCCAGGCCTCGGGGTTGATGGGTTCGCCGACCGAGCCGAGGACACGCAGGCTGGACAGGTCGAACTTGGCGGGGATGTCGTCGCCCCACTTCATGAAGGTGCGGATCGCGGTGGGCGCGGTGTAGAGGATGGTGACCCCGTACTTCTGGACGATCTCCCAGAAGCGGCCCTTGTGGGGGGTGTCGGGGGTGCCCTCGTAGATGACCTGGGTGGCACCGTTCGCCAGGGGGCCGTAGACGATGTAGGAGTGCCCGGTGACCCAGCCGATGTCGGCCGTGCACCAGTAGACGTCGCGGTCCGGCTTGAGGTCGAAGACGGCGTGGTGCGTGTACGCGGCCTGGGTGAGGTAGCCGCCGCTGGTGTGCAGGATGCCCTTGGGCTTTCCGGTGGTGCCGGAGGTGTAGAGGATGAACAGCGGGTGCTCGGCGCCGAACGCCTCGGGCTCATGCGTGGCGGACTGGCGCTCGACGGCGTCGTGCCACCACAGGTCACGGCCCTCGGTGAAGGCGGTGTCCTGGCCGGTGCGGCGGATGACCAGCACGTGCTCGACCTGCGGGCAGGACGCCAGCGCCTGGTCGATGGCCGGCTTGAGCGCGCTGGGCTTGCCCCGGCGATAACCGCCGTCGGCGGTGATGACGAGCTTGGCGTCGGCATCCTGGATACGGGAGGCCACCGCATCGGAGGAGAAGCCGCCGAAGACCACCGAGTGCGCGGCGCCGATCCGGGCGCAGGCCAGCATCGCGACAATGGCTTCGGGAATCATCGGCAGATAGATCGCGACCCGGTCCCCGGCGCTCACGCCCAGTTCGGTCAGCGCGTTCGCCGCCTTGGACACCTGGTCCTTGAGCTCGGCATAGGTCACCGCGCGGCTGTCACCGGGCTCGCCCTCGAAGTGGATCGCGACCCGCTCGCCGAGACCTGCCTCGACATGCCGGTCCACGCAGTTGTACGCCACGTTCAGCGTGCCGTCCGCGAACCACTTCGCGAACGGCGGGTTCGACCAGTCCAGCACCTCTGTCGGCGCCTTGGCCCAACTCAGGCGCTGCGCCTGCTCGGCCCAGAACCCCAGCCGGTCCGCCGCGGCCCGCTCATACGCCTCGGCCGTCACATTGGCGTCCCGCGCCAGATCGGCCGGCGGTGCGAAACGCCGCTCTTCCTTCAGCAGGTTGGCCAGGCTCTCGTTGCTCACGACTTCTCCCTTTCCCAGGGCGTCCTATATGCCTATGTGTCCCAGGCCATAGCTCATCAGCCAGATGCCCGGGAGACAAGGGCCCTCGGGGAAATGGTGTAGACCTATGGTCTTGAGGTGGCTCCCGTCTGTAGATCCGTACATCCGCACGTCAGGACGGGACGACCTCCCTTCTCCGGTGGATGGAAAAGAGAGGCCACACGTTCCCACGGACGTCGTGCCCTGGAAGTTCAGGCGTGTACCCGCTCCGGAGTCGCAGGCTCGCAGGCCACGCGATCGAAGACCTCCTCGGTGGGGTCGCCGCGGTCCTCGCCGTCTGCCAGCAGATACGCCTGGGCCTCACCCACATGGAAGTACATCCCATGCAGTTGGAGCGTGCCGTCGGCCAGTCCGCGTGCCACGGAATCGTGGGCTCGCAGATGCTCCAACTGCTGGACGACATTGGTCAGACAGAGCTGCTCAACCGGATCGCCCGGAAGGCTCCCGGCGATCCGGGCCCAGGTGTGCTGAGGCGACTTCATACGCGCCAGGCTGGGCTGTCCATGCCGCAGCCAGCGCCGCAGCGGAGTCGCCTGGTCCCCGCCCTCCGGCATACCCTTCAGCAGTGCCTGCATCGCGCCGCAGCCGGAGTGACCGCAGACCGTGATCGAATCCACCTTCAGCACGTCCACCGCATACTCGATCGCCGCGGCGACCGAGTCGTCCCCGCCCTCTTCACCGGGTTTGGGCACCAGATTTCCCACGTTCCGCACGGTGAACAGATCACCCGGGCCACTGGCGGTGATCATGCTGGTGACGAGCCGGGAGTCAGCACAGGTCAGGAACAGCTGTGAAGGCCGCTGCCCTTCGCGCGCCAACCTCGCCAGCTCCTCACGCACCAGCGGGGCCGTATTGCGCTGGAAGGAACTCAGTCCGCTGGCCAGTTGATGCTGAGCATGCTCGGTACGCCGTTCGGGTGAGACGGAGGAAGCCGCTGCTGGATGCTCCCCGCAGTGGTGGTTCCGCCAGGGGGTCCACGGCCGGCAGCAGGCATGCGATTCCGGGGCGGGCTCGGCGATCCGTCCTCCCGTACGGCCGGTGAACTCGACGGTTCCACCATGCGCTTCGTGGGTCGTCTGCCAGTCGTGCAGGGCTTCGTAAGCCGCGTGATCCATAAACGAACCGTCCAGTTCCACAACAGCGTCGGCCCCATGTGGCATCTTGCCGAGCACGCGGCTCAGCCTCGGCACGGCCAGAAACGTCAACTGCCCGTGCACCCGCACCCGGTGGTGGCCGTCCCGCTGCTCCATGCCGATCCGGACCCTTGTCAGCCGGTACAGCGCGAGAGCCACCGCCACGGCGATACCGACGGCCACGCCCTCCAGGACGCCAGTGAGTACGACAGCGGCCATCGTGGCTACGTACACCGGCAGTTCGCGGTTCCGCCGCACATTGCGCATATGGGTGATGTTGACCATCTGGACACCGACGACCATGACCAGGGCGGCGAGCGCGGCCAGCGGGATCAGATCGAGTGCGGGTACCAGCAGCAGCGCGGCGACCGCGATCCAGACGCCGTGGAGCATGGCCGAGTGGCGGCTGACGGCACCCGTCGAGACATTGGCGGTGCTGCGCACGGCGACACCCGTGATGGGAAGCCCCCCGAGCGCGCCGGACACGACGTTCGCCGCGCCCTGTCCGCGAAGTTCCCGGTCGAGGTCGGCGCGCGGGACGCGGATGGCGGGCTTCTTGCGGGCCGCGGCGAGCCTGTCGATGGCGACGGCGGACAGGAGCGACTCGACGCTACCGACCAGGGTGATGGTCAGGACGGCGGCGATCAGCCCGAGCACCGGGCCTTCCGGCAGCCCGGGCAGGGCGTGACTGCTCCATGACGGCAGGTCGACGCGGGGCAGACTGATCCCGGCGGCAGCGGCCAGGGCCGTCGCGGCGACGACCGATGCCAGTGCCGCGGGCACCTTCCGCACCCAACGCCCTATCGTGCCCGGGAAGCGGGGCCAGGTGAGCAGCACGGTGATGGTGAGCAGGCTCACCGACAGCGCGGCCGGATGGAGGTCAGCCAGCTGGCCCGGTAGGGCGAGCAGGTTGTCGACGGCGGAGCTCTGCGGGGTGCCCCCGAGCACGATGTGCAGCTGGGCCATCGCGATGGTGACACCGATTCCGGCAAGCATGCCGTGCACGATCGCCGGGCTGACGGCCAGCGCGGACCTGGCCACGCGCAGGGCTGACAGGGCGAGTTGGCTGAGACCGGCGAGCACGGTGATCGCACACGTCGTGCGCCATCCGTAGCGCTGGATGAGGTCGGCCGTGATCACGGTGAGCCCTGCGGCGGGGCCGCTGACCTGGAGCGGTGCCCCGCCGAAGAGGCCCGCGACGATGCCGCCGACCGCAGCCGCCACGAGGCCCGCCTGGAGCGGCGCCCCGGTGGCGAGTGCGATACCGAGCGAGAGCGGCAGGGCGATCAGGAAGACGCTGATCGAGGAGGAGACGTCGGCGCCGGCGATCCGGAAGCCGCTGCCAGGTCCCCGGTCGCCCTGGTCGCCGCGTCGTCGGCGCCCGTCCGGTGGTCCGGGGGGACTGTGTGGGTGGTGGCCGCTGGGGCTGATGTTGCTGTTGTCTTCGTCGTGCGTACGAGAGGGAAAGCAAGCGGACATGGTCCCGTCTCCTCCGGTGCGGCGCGGTCGCGGTGTGTGTGGCGCGGCCGTGGGTCACGGCGTGTCAGCGGCGGGATGTTCGGATGTGCACGGATACGGAGCCTCGGCCACGCCCGCCGAATCGGGGCGCAATCTCAACTCTGAGTAAATGAATCGTAATGCAGGGTAAAGAGAAAGGCATGACCTTCCGGGCAAATGGGGCATCAGTTCACTCGGCTGGGTGAGGAACTGGCGAGTCCGCCTTTTCGGATCCCGTGGATCTCCCTCACGGTCCGCCGCATCCGCACCCGCGCCCATCGCGGCTGGGGAGCCTGCCCGGTCCGTACGGGGCGGGGTGCGGGATGCGGAGCCCGTGAAGAGACGGCCGCGTTAGGCGGGCTGGGGAGCGCCGACTCCTGCGGCCGGCTCCCCGATGGCGAACGAGGGATCCACCTGCGCCGCCAGATCGGTGCCGGTCTTCGCGTTGCCCCAGCTCTCGGCGTTCTTCAGATGGAAGTGCACCATCTGCCGGGTGTAGCGCTCCCAGTCGCGGCTCCCGTACGACCTGTCCGCCGCGTCCTGCAGTACTCCCAGCGCCTGGCGGCTCTGCTGCTCCAGTCGGCCGAAGTGGAGGGGGCGGCCCTTCTCCATCGCGCGCACCCAGTCCGATTGCCCAACCGTGACCAGGAGGTCCTCTCCCGCCTCCGCGCGCAGGAAGTCCACGTCGTCCGGACACTGCACCTTGTTGCCGACCACCTTGAGGGCGACCCCGAAGTCCCGTGCGTACTCCTTGTACTGCCGATAGACCGAGACGCCCTTGCGGGTGGGCTCGGCCACGAGGAACGTCATGTCGAAGCGGGTGAACAGCCCGGACGCGAAGGAGTCCGACCCCGCCGTCATGTCGACCACCACGTATTCGTCCGGGCCGTCGACGAGATGGTTGAGGCACAGCTCCACGGCCCCGACCTTGGAGTGGTAGCAGGCCACTCCAAGGTCGGACTCGGTGAACGGGCCCGTCACCATCAGCCGGATCTCACCGCCGTCCAGCCGCACGGCGCGGGCGCAGGCCTCGTAGACGGGATTCTCCTCGCGCACCCGCAGCAGCCGCGACCCCTCGCCCGGGGGGGTGGTCTTGATCATGGTGTCGGCCGAGGCGATCCGCGGGTTGGTCCCGCGCAGATGGTCCTTGATCAGCGGTAGGTGCGCACCCATCGCCGGCAGTGCCGCCGCCTCGTCCTCGTCCAGTCCGAGCGCACCGCCGAGGTGCTGGTTGATGTCGGCGTCCATCGCGATGACATGGGCCCGCTGCGCGGCGAGGTGGCGAAGGAAAAGTGAGGACAGGGTGGTCTTGCCACTGCCGCCCTTCCCTACGAAAGCGATCTTCATGTTCACCTAGGGTATGCGCTCGACTGCTCTCGGTGCCGGTTATGCGTGAAGAAGACCACTCCAATGTGGGGCCGGCCGTCGTTGCGCGTAGCCTCCCTACTTATGAGTACGAACGCCCCTGACCCCTTGGCCGCCCTCGGCACCCTGCCCGGAGTCGGGGATACCGTCGATTCCGTACGCAAGGCTGTCGATCGCGTCTACGGCCATCGGGTCATGCGGCGCCGCAGCAACGAGGTCGCATCCGAGGCGGCGCTGCGCGGAGCCCGCGGTTCGGCGGCGCTCGCGGGGGCCGACTGGGCGCTGGAGGAGGTTCGGCGGCGTAGCGACTTCGGCGCCGAGGACGAGGCCCGTACCGTCGGAGCCGCTCTCAGGCTGACTGCCGAGTCCGGCCAGCTGCTCTCCATCTGGCGGCAGTCCCCGCTCCGAGTCCTGGCCCGGCTGCATCTGGTGGCCGCGGGCGGAGCCGCGCAGGATGAAGTGGTCGGCCGTCCGCGGATCGAGGACGAGAAGGCCGACGAGCCGCTCATTGCGGCTCCGCTGCCGGATGCCGATGAAGTGGCGGCCAGGCTGGACGGGCTCTCGGAGCTGGTGATCGCGGGCAGTTCGGCCCCGGCGCTGGTGATGGCGGCCGTGGTGCACGGCGAGCTCCTCGCGCTGCGCCCGTTCACCTCGTACAACGGACTGGTCGCCAGGGCGGCCGAACGCATCGTCCTCGTGGGCAGCGGTCTCGACCCCAAGTCGATCTGCCCCGCCGAGGTCGGTCACGCCGAACTCGGGCGTGCCGGCTACGCAGCCGCCTTTGACGGCTACCTGTCAGGGACCCCGGAGGGTATGGCCGCCTGGATCGCGCACTGCGGACGGGCCGTGGAGCTCGGGGTGCGGGAGTCGACGGCGGTCTGCGAGGCGCTGCAACGAGGCGCGGCCTAGCAGGACCTGGTAGAAACCCGCCGCAGCCCCCGCCGTGTCGGCGAAGCTGACGCCGACCGGGTCGCCACGAAGCGCGCCTCGCCGCGAGGGAGCTGCGCTCAAAGGGTTGCGGCGGTACCGGAATTGGTACCGCCGCTGGCATGTCCGCTCAGTTACCAAGCGTCCTCGATATGTTGCCCATCAGGTCGGAAACTTTGTCCGTCACCTGGTGCGGCTGGCCCGTAATCGACGGGTCGACGTCGCGTGGGTGCTGATCGTCCATGCTTCGGTCCGTGGGGCCTTTGCTGCGTAGAAGGTGATCCTCTCGGATGTCCCAGGTCTCGCGGGCCGTTGAGTCCTTTCTACTCCTGCGGCCCGGCAAGCGGAACCCCTCGCTGCACTTCTTTACTTTTAGGTTCAAATACGGGCATCGGGACCGCTGCGCCGTCGACTGGCGTACCAGACCAGCCCCGCGGTGGCTGCCGCCGCGCCGACCGCCGCCGCGGCGAGCAGGGCGGGTCGCGGCGGCATGGTGAAGCGCGGCAACCGCTGCTTCAGCCGTACCGGGCGGTTGAACACGAGTACGGGCCAGCCGCGTGACGCCGCCTCGCGGCGCAGCGCGCGGTCCGGATTGACCGCGTAGGCATGGCCGACCGATTCCAGCATGGGGACATCGGTGGCGGAATCGCTGTACGCGTAGCAGCGTGACAGGTCGTATCCCTCGGATTCGGCGAGCTCCCGGACCGCTTCGGCCTTGGTCGGGCCGTAGGCGTAGTACTCGATCTCCCCGGTGTAGCAGCCGTCATCGCCGACGACCATACGGGTCGCCACCACGCGGTCCGCCCCGAGCAACTCGCCGATCGGCTCGACCACCTCGGCCCCGGAGGTGGAGACGATCACGACGTCTCGTCCCGCGGCGTGGTGTTCCTCGATAAGGGAGGCAGCCTCGTCGTAGATGATCGGGTCGATCAGATCATGGAGCGTCTCGGCGACGAGCTCCTTGACTTGGCGCACGTTCCAGCCTTTGCAGAGCGCCGAGAGGTACTGGCGCATCCGCTCCATCTGATCGTGGTCGGCACCGCCTGCGAGGAACACGAACTGCGTGTAGGCGGTGCGCAGTACGGCGCGTCGGTTGATCAGTCCTCCTTGGTAGAAGGACTTGCTGAAGGTCAGCGTCGATGACTTCGCAATGACCGTCTTGTCCAGGTCAAAGAACGCTGCTGCGCGCGGCAAGGAGTGGTTTTCCACGAAGCGAGCATATGCGCCCACCATTCGGCGTAAGGTGGGGCGTGTGGGTTTGCCTGAGAAGGCTCTCGGGTACACCATGGAAGTCACGGATCGTTCGCGACCGTGCTAACCCGGTCCGACTCCTCCCCCCCCGAGTCGGCCGTGGGGACGACCCCCGCTCTCCCCCCCGGCGGGGGTCGTCGCATGTCCGGACGCGTTTTCGCCCCCCTCACCCGATCGTTCCGGCTTTCTCGACGCTCTCGGAGCCCTGAGGCGCCAGAGGGACGCGGCCTCCGTTTTCGTCACGGTGTGTAGTCGTGATGCTGCGCTCTGGAAGTCATACCGGAAAGTCACCGGTATGGGTGAGTGAGATATTCACAAGTGGTGAGTTGTCCACAGTTTTCGAGCAAGATCCACACGATTTTCCGGAGCGCTGCATGGTGATTCCGGCCACGAAGTCCACAGGCCGAAGGAATCACTGACGCGGGCCGCTGCGCCGGCCCCTGGCATCCGCCGCGATGTGCGGTGAGAGTCGGAGAAATCATGGTGGGTTCGCTCACATCCGCTGCCTTCAGCACCTCGGATGCTGCTCCCGATACGTCCACGGCTACACCCGCGACGCCTCTGTCCTCTCTGTCTTCTGCTGTGTCTCGTCCGTCTGGCGCTGCCGTATGGTCCGGTCCGCCTCACAAACCCGGCGCGTCCGGCGCTTCCGCTTTCCGTCCCCGCCCGCCCGATGAGCCACCCCGCGCGTCGTGGGCGTCCGACCCGCCCAGCCCGCGCCATGACACGGGCGAGTGGAGTGAAGGCCCGCTGATCGTCACCAAGGATCCGGAGTTGCTCGACGATCTCCTGCGCCTGTGCGCCGCGGCCGGTGTCGAGCCTCGGGTCCACCACACGGTGCCCGAAGGGCGGGGGAAGGGCGGCTGGGACAGCGCCCCGCTCGTGCTGGTCGGCGACGACGCGGCGGCCCGCTGCCGGGAAGCGACCCGCAGAAGCGGGGTGCTGCTGGTGGGGCACGACCGGGAGGATCCTGACGTCTGGCGGGCGGCCGTCCAGATCGGCGCCGACTGCGTGCTGCGGCTGCCTGACGGTGAGAGCTGGCTTGTCGACCGGATCGCGGATGTCGCCGAAGGTATCGGCCGGCCCGCGTTGACCATCGGGGTGATCGGAGGCAGCGGAGGCGCCGGGGCGTCCACGCTCGCCGGAGCGCTCGCCGTGACGGCGGCCCGCCAGGGGCAGCGGACCATGCTTGTCGATGGTGATCCCCTGGGCGGTGGCCTCGACGTGCTGCTCGGTGGAGAGCACACCGAGGGCAGACGCTGGCCCGATTTCGCCGCGTCGAAGGGCCGGGTGGCCGGGGGAGCGCTGGAGGAGTCCCTTCCCGCGGTGCACGGACTCCGGGTCCTCAGCTGGGATCGCGGTGACATGTTCGCCGTGCCGCGGGAGGCAATGCGCGCGGTACTGGCGGCGGCTCGCCGCCGGGGCGGAGTGGTGGTCGTGGACCTGCCGCGCCGGTTCGACGAAAGCGTCGCGGAGGCCCTGGCGCAGCTCGACGCCGGTTTGCTGCTGGTGCCAGGGGAGCTTCGGGCGGTCGCCGCGGCTCGTCGTGTGGCATCTGCGGTGGGCATGGTGCTCTCCGATCTGCGGGTCGTGGTGCGCGGGCCGTACGCGGCCGGGCTGGACGAGCGGTGGGTGGCCGAAGCCCTCGGCCTGCCGCTGGTGGGCGAATTGCCGTGGGACACCGGCCTGAACGCGGATCTGGACGGTGGAGTCCCGCCAGGAGCCGGAGCGCGAGGGCCGTTGGCCCGGTTCTGCACGGCGTTCTGGGAGCGGGCACTGGCAGGAGGTGGTGTCCGATGACCGCGGCATTGCTCGAAGCAGTACGTCAGCGGCTGGCCGAGAGCGGTGCCGAGCCGACACCGGCGAGAGTGGCGGCGGCCCTCCGGGCGCAGGGAAGGCTCCTCGGTGACAGGGAAGTCCTCGGCGCGGCCGAGGAACTGAGATGTGAGCTGGTGGGAACCGGGCCACTGGAGTCGCTGCTCGCCGACCCCGCCGTGACGGACGTGCTGGTGTCCGCCCCGGACCGGGTCTGGGTGGACCGCGGCGGCGGGCTTGAGCTCACCGGCGTCAGCTTCAGCGACGCGGCGGCCGTGCGCAGACTGGCGCAGCGGCTCGCGGCGGTGGCGGGGCGGCGATTGGACGACGCCCGCCCCTGGGTGGACGCCAGGCTGCCCGACGGAACACGGATGCACGCGGTGCTGCCCCCGGTGTCGGTGGGTGTCACCTGCCTGTCGTTGCGCGTGGTGCGCCCAAGGGCCTTCTCCCTGGGCGAGCTCACTGCGGCGGGCACGATCCCACCAGGCGGAGAGCGGCTGCTCAAGGCCCTGGTCGAGGCGCGTATCTCCTATGTGATCAGTGGTGGCACCGGCACAGGCAAGACGACGCTGCTGAGCACGATGCTCGGTCTGGTCGGGGAGCGCGAGCGGATCGTACTGGCCGAGGACTCCGCCGAGTTGCGGCCCGACCATCCCCATGTCGTCCGTTTGGAGTCCCGTCCGCCCAACCAGGAGGGAGCGGGCGAGGTCACCCTGCGCGACCTGGTGCGGCAGGCCCTGCGAATGCGGCCGGACCGGCTGGTCGTCGGCGAGGTGCGGGGCGCCGAAGTCATGGACCTGCTGGCGGCGTTGAACACAGGACATGACGGCAGCGGCACCGTCCACGCCAATACGGCCGCCGACGTCCCGGCCCGGCTCGAGGCACTGGGCACCGCAGCGGGTCTGGACCGGGCCGCCCTGCACAGCCAGTTGGCCGCGGCCCTGTCGGTGGTGCTCCATCTTGTGCGAGGCCGGGACGGGTGTCGCCGGATCGCCGAGGTGCATGTGCTTGAGCGGGACGCCGCAGGGCTCGCGGTGACTGTTCCCGCGCTGCGCTGGGGTGCGGCGGGTTTCACGCGGGAGCGTGGCTGGGAGCGGCTGTGGGCGCTGGTCGGGGGTGCGTGGTGACGGCCGCGGTGATGTGCGCCACCGTCTGCGCCGGTGCGGCGGCCTGGCTGGCGGCCATCGGAGACCCGGCTGCCGGGAGAGCCCTGCCGACGCCCGCCGCCGGGGGTGCCGCCCTACTCGCGCCTGGCTGGGCCGGGGAGTTGCGATGGTGGATGGCGCGACGGTTCCGGCGGGAGTGGCTCTGCCTGCCCACAGCGGTGCTGCTGGCGCTGCTGGGCGACTCGCCGTTGCCGCTGCTCGTGGGAGCCCTCGCGGTGCCCGTGGTGGGGCGGTGGTTGCGCACCGCCGAGAGCCGGAGGGCGAAGGAACGCAGGACCGACGCGGTCATCGCGTTGTGCGGCGGGCTCGCCGGTGAGCTCAGAGCCGGGTACCAGCCCGGGCAGGCGCTGCTGACCGTAGCCCGGGCCACGGGTGCGCTGGCTGAGGCGGAGGCCGCCGTGTTGGCCGCCGCGCGTTTCGGCGGTGATGTGGCCGCGCAGCTGCGCCGGGCATCACAGCAGCCGGGCGCGGGTGGGCTCGCCGGGCTCGCAGCGTGCTGGCGGGTGTCGGTGGACGGCGGAGCGGGACTGGCCGCCGGAGTCGACCGTCTGGAGTCGGCACTTCGTGGGGAGCGGGAGCAACAGGACGGGCTGCGTGCTCAGTTGGCCGGCGCGTGGTCGACGGTCGTGGTCTTGGCGCTGCTTCCGGTGGTGGGGCTGGTGCTGGGTTCGGCTCTGGGGGCGGCTCCGCTGAGGGTGCTGCTGCACACACCTGCCGGGATGAGCTGTCTGCTGGTGGGCGGGCTGCTGGAGGCGGCGGGGCTGAGCTGGGCGGTGCGCATCGTCCGGGCCGGGGCGCGGTCGTGAACGGCGGGTTCGTCCACAGCTTGGGGATACCGGTGCCGGAAGTCCGCGCGCTGACGGCGGGGGCTGTGGTCTGGTCGGTTCTGGTACTGGCCTGGTGGCGGCGTGAGCACCGACTGCGTCGGCGGTTCGACGCTCTCGTGCCGGCACCGGCGTCCGCGCCGTCTGAGCGGTGTGAGGGACCGGTCCGGTACGGGGCGTGGACGCGGCATTGGGCTCCGGCCGCGAGCGTGGTGGCCATCGGCTGTGCTCTGGCCGGTCCCGTGCTCGGGTTGCTGCTGGGCGCCGCAGGGGCCTATGGGTTGCGGCGATGGCAGCACGGCCGGGCGCGGGACAAGGCCGTCGCGCAGGACCACGCGGTGGCGCAACTCCCGCTTGCCGCAGATCTCCTGACAGCCTGCCTCTCCGCGGGCGCGGGGCCGCGAGAGGCGGCGGAAGCCGTCGGGGAGTCCCTGGGCGGGCCGGTGGGCGAGCGGCTCGCGCTGACCGCCGCCGAGCTGCGTCTGGGTGGTGAACCGACCCGGGCATGGGGACGGTTCGGGGAGATACCGGGTGCGGCCGGGCTGGCCCGGTGTCTTGAACGCGCCGGCTCATCGGGGGCCCCGGCCGCCGAACCCGTCTCGCGTCTGGCCGCAGGCCTCAGGGCTGAGCGAGCCAGAGCCGCGGCGGCGCGGGCCCAGCGCGCCCAAGTCCTGATCACGGCCCCCGTGGGGCTCTGCTTTCTGCCCGCGTTCCTGGCGATCGGGGTGGCCCCGGTGGTGATCGGCCTTGCGGGCGGGCTTCTCAGCGGTCGCTGAGCGACGTGCTGACCAGAGAGGCCAGTGCGATCGCTGCGACGGATACGAACACGCGAAATCGAACCGCAACCAAACGATGGAGCAAGGGGATTGGCATGGCTGTCATGGCATGGACGAAGGTGTTGGCGAACGGCACGGCCCGGGCACTGGTCGGCATGTGGGCACGGCGACGCGGCACTCGGCGGCCCTGGGCCGACGCGGGAATGACCACGTCGGAGTACGCGATGGGCACGATCGCCGCGTGCGCTTTCGCCGCGGTGCTCTACAAGATCGTGACGAGCGGGGCGGTCTCCGGGGCACTCGAATCGGTCATCGGGAGGGCGCTCGATGCGCAATTCTGAGGCCGCCGGTGTCAGGGCGCGGTGGGCGCTGTCCCCGGACCGGGGAGCCGTGACGGCGGAGGCGGCGGTGGCCATTTCGGTGCTGGTGACGTTCGCCATGTCCCTCGTATGGGGCCTGATGACGGTGGCAGCACAGATCCAGTGTGTGGACGCCGCCAGGGCGGGAGCCCGGGCGGCGGCGAGATCGGAACCACGGGAGGCGGTACTGGCGGCCGCCCGGTCGGCCGCCCCGCCTGGAGCCGAAGTCCTCATCGGGCGGGAGGGAGACCTCTGGCGGGTGCGGGTGAAGGCCCCCGCGCCCGGACCGGGATCCCTGGCGCTCGACCTGGACGCACAGGCCGTCGCGCTCGCCGAGGACAGTGTGAGCACGCCATGAGACCGGGGAATGACCGGGGCTCGGCGACCGTGTGGGCTGCCATGGCGGCCTGTGCGATGTGCATGGTCCTTGCTGCGGTGCTGGTGCTCGGGCGGGCGGTCATCGCCCGCCACCGGGCCGGCGCGGCGGCGGATCTCGCGGCCCTCGCCGCAGCGGACCGTGCCCTCGAAGGCATACGGCTGGCCTGCGCCGCCGCAGCTCGGGTGGCGGCTGCCCAGGGCACGCTCCTGGTCCGGTGCGCGGTGGAAACGGAGATCGCCGATGTGACGGTGCATGCCGGACACGCCCCCTACACCTCGGAGGTCAGATCCCGCGCGGGTCCTCCGTGACACGCGCGGGGCCGGGCCACCCACCTGGCTGGACGGCGCCCGCGGGCATCGGACACTGCCCCGCAGGGGCCGGCCGTACCCACCGCCGACCGCATCACCGGGGCGGGGCTTCGCCTTCCTGCGCTTCGGCGTGGAGCAAGGCGTCTGAACAGCGGCTACGGGGGCCGGACACACCCGCCAGGGGCGGACCAGCGTCTTTGTGAAGCCCTCAGCGGGCTCAGGAACGCTCCGCGTCGCCCCCCTGGCCCATTGGGGCCACACCGGCCGGGGCGTCCCTGAGAAGGACCGTCAGAAGCCGTACGGCAGCTCGTTTGTGCAGCGGCTCGTTGCCGTTGCCGCATTTGGGGGACTGGATGCAGGAGGGACAGCCCGCCTCGCACTCGCACGAGGCGATGGCTTCACGAGTCGCGGTCAGCCACTCACGGGCGGTGTGGAAGGCCCGCTCGGCGAAGCCCGCGCCGCCCGGGTGGCCGTCGTAGACGAAGACCGTCGGCAGCAGCGTGTCGGGGTGCAACGGGACGGAGACCCCGCCGATGTCCCAGCGGTCGCAGGTGGCGAAGAGCGGGAGGAGGCCGATGGAGGCGTGCTCGGCGGCGTGCAGCGCGCCGCCCAGCTGCTCGGGGTTCACCCGTGCGGCATCCAGCTGGTCCTCGGTGACCGTCCACCACACCGCTCTCGTACGCAGGGTGCGCGGTGGCAGATCGAGCTTGGTCTCGCCGAGTACTTCACCGGTGATCAGCTTGCGGCGGAGGAAGGAGACGACCTGGTTGGTGACTTCGACGGAGCCGTAGCACAGCCGCCCGGGGCCCCACGGGATCTCGGTGTCCGTATCCAGGATGGAGATGGAGGTGGTGTCACGCGCGGTGGTGGAGTAAGGCGGGTCGGCCTCTTCGACGAGGGCGGCCGAGTCGTCCAGGTCCAGCCGCTTGACGAGGTAGGTACGGCCCTGATGGAGGTGGACGGCTCCCTCGTGGACAGCGGTGTGCGAGGCGGACTCGTCCACCGTGCCGAGCAGTCGGCCGGTCGTGGCCTCCACGATCTGCACCGGTCGCCCGCCCTCACCCCGGATGTCGGTGAGGTCGGCGGCGCGCTCACGGCGGGTCCAGTACCAGCCCGAGGTGCGCCTGCGTAGCAGCCCGGAGCTCTCCAACTGGGGGAGCAGCCCGGCCGCCGCGGGGCCGAACAGGGTGAGGTCGTCCAGCGTCAGCGGCAGCTCCGCGGCGGCGGCGCACAGGTGCGGGGCGAGGACATACGGATTGTCGGGGTCGAGGACGGTGGTCTCGACCGGTTGCCGGAACAGTGCTTCCGGGTGGTGGACGAGGAAGGTGTCGAGCGGGTCGTCGCGGGCGACCAGCACGGCGAGGGCGCCCTGCCCCGAGCGGCCCGCCCGGCCTGCCTGCTGCCAGAGCGAGGCCCGGGTGCCGGGGTAGCCGGCGATCACGACCGCGTCGAGCCCCGACACGTCCACGCCCAGCTCCAGGGCCGTGGTCGCCGCGAGACCGAGCAGCTCGCCCGAGTGCAGGGCGCGCTCCAGGGCACGGCGCTCCTCCGGCAGATAGCCGCCCCGGTAGGCGGCGACCCTCCGGACGAGTGAGCGATCCACCTCCGCCAGGCGCTCCTGGGCGATGACGGAGATCAGTTCGGCTCCGCGCCGGGACCGTACGAACGCGACCGTACGTACGCCTTGGACCGTCAGATCGGTGAGCAGGTCGGCGGTCTCGGCGGTGGCTGTGCGGCGGACCGGGGCGCCCTTCTCACCGCGCAGGTCGGTGAGCGGGGGCTCCCAGAGAGCGAAGACGAGCTCACCGCGCGGTGAGGCGTCGTCGGACACCTCGGTGACCGGCAGACCGGTCAGGCGGCGGGCGGCGACGGCCGGTTCCGCCGCGGTGGCGGAGGCGAGGAGGAACACGGGGTCCGAGCCGTACCTGGCGCATGTCCGCCGCAGCCGCCGCAGTACCTGGGCCACATGGGAGCCGAAGACACCGCGGTAGGTGTGGCACTCGTCGATGACCACATAGCGCAGCGAGCGCAGGAAGGAGGACCAGCGGGGATGCGAGGGGAGGATCCCGCGATGGAGCATGTCCGGGTTGGTGAGCACGTAGTTCGCGTACTGGCGGACCCATTCGCGTTCTTCGACAGGGGTGTCCCCGTCGTACACGGCCGGTCGCACCCGGTTGCCGAGCGGGGCGGCGAGTTCCCGCACCGCCCGCCGCTGGTCGGCGGCCAGGGCCTTGGTCGGGGCGAGGTAGAGGGCCGTGGTGCCGCGCCCGTTGGGGGCCTCGGCGCCGTCGAGCAGGGTGCTGAGCACCGGGGCGAGATAGGCCAGGGACTTGCCGGACGCGGTACCGGTGGCGATCACGACCGACTCGCCGTCCAGCGCGTGCTCGGCGGCCGTCGCCTGGTGGGCCCAAGGGTGTTCGATACCTGCCTGCTCGATGGCGGCGATCACTTCCGCACGGATGCGATGGGGCCAGACCGCATGACGGCCCGTTCTGGGGGGCAAGTGCTCCGTATGAGTGATGCGCGCAGCCCGGCCCGCCCCCGTGGTGAGCCGGTCGAGGACCGTGCCGGGGGAGAGGCGGCGGGTCTCCCCGCTCTCGGCGGGTCGTCTGGAACGGTGATTCTTGGCCATCGGCACCGAGTGTGTCACCGGCGTGACGGACAATGGTCCCAAGGCGTCGTGCATGGCTGCTGGTAAGTGATTGAATGCCATCGCGGCTGGCGATACGCCCCCTGGCTCCGTCGGGGAGACCCGAGGGCGACCGCTCGATAGCAAGGTGCTGGAGGATCCGTGGACCTGTCCCTGTCGACTCGCAATGTGTCCGGCCCTGGTGGCGACCGTACGGTCGTCGAGGTCGGTGGCGAGATTGATGTGTATACCGCGCCCAAGCTGCGCGAGCAGTTGGTCGAGTTGGTGAACGACGGCAGCTACCACCTGGTTGTCGACATGGAGGGCGTGGACTTCCTCGACTCGACCGGCCTCGGCGTTCTGGTGGGCGGTCTCAAGCGTGTGCGTGCGCACGAAGGCTCTCTGCGCCTGGTCTGCAACCAGGAGCGCATTCTCAAGATCTTCCGGATCACTGGTCTGACCAAGGTGTTCCCCATCCACACGACGGTCGATGAGGCCGTCGCCGCGACCGACTGACGCGGCCGGAAGACACGGAGACCTCCGGGCCGTCCCAAGGCCCGGAGGCTTCAGGGGAGCTTCGGCGACCCTCCGGGAGGTCTTGAGCAGCCCTGAGCCGCCGATGACTCCCGAAGCTTCCCGGTATTCCGCGGGGATCACCGGGGAATACCGGGATCCCGCAGTCGGGCCTTGGGCCCGGGCACGAACGCCCCGGCCCGTGAGAGGCACGCCGGGAAGCCAGCTCGCCCGTTCGTACGCCCAAGGGGGACCGCATGGCCACCGTCGAACTGCGCTTCAGCGCTCAGCCCGAGCACGTCAGGACGGCCCGTCTGGTCGCCGCTGCCGTGGCACGCCGGGCCGGCGTCGACGAGACTGTGCTGGACGAGGTCAGGCTCGCCGTCGGCGAGGCGTGCAGCCGTGCCGTGGGACTCCACCGCGTCAACGGCCTCACCGCCCCTGTACGGGTGCTGCTGACCGAGGAGGAGAAGGCCTTTTCGATCGAGGTCGCCGACGAGGTGCCCGTCGCTGGTGCGGACGGCGCCGGGGGCGAGGCCGAGGCCGGTGCGGGTTCAGGTCCGGCTCCGGGAGCCGAGGACGGCTCGGACGCCGGCGGCGAGGACCAGATGGGCCTCGCAGTGATCAGCGGGCTTGTCGACGACGTCGAGGTGACGTCCGGCACCGACGGCGGTGTCATCAGGATGAGCTGGCCGATCAATCCGGCCAGGGTCACGACATGATCCTTGGCCTTCAGCTCGCGCCCCTCCTGCTCCAGTGGCCCCAATAGACCCCCGGCGTGCATATGCCGCGGCATATGACCTTTCATCTGACTGACCCTGCTGAGCAGGGTCTTTTTAATTTATCTAGATCATTGATCAAGCGTCAATGCTTTTGCACCGTTACCCCTTTCGGTGGGTATCTTGAAGCGTGATCTTTATTGCTGAGGAGCAAGTGAAGGTCAATTCCGTTTACCGCGCCCTGTTTTGATCAGGTTCCGCTCCCTACAATCCGTCCACATCTTGAGCTCTTAACGTCAAGGAGGACGAATGGCGGGGCTCTTCAACCCACACCTGACCGACCACCCCACTTCACTCGCAGCCGCGGTACTCACCGATGAAAATCGGATGATCGTTATCGTGATCGCGGCCGTTGCGCTGGCGGCGCTGATCGTCGCCCAGTTGCTGGTGCGCCAAGTGCTGGCAGCCGGTGAAGGCACCGATTCGATGAAGAAGATCGCGGCAGCGGTCCAGGAAGGCGCGAATGCCTACCTGGCGCGGCAGTTGCGCACACTCGGGATCTTCGCCGTCATCGTGTTCTTCCTGTTGATGATGTTGCCGGCCGACAACTGGACCCAGCGGGCCGGACGTTCTGTGTTCTTCCTGGTGGGCGCCGTTTTCTCGGCAGCCACCGGATACATCGGCATGCGTCTTGCCGTACGCAGCAATGTCCGCGTCGCAGCAGCCGCGCGTGAAGCGACCCCTGCCGCGGGCGAACCCGAAAAGGATCTGACGGCAGTCGCGCACAAGGCCATGAAGATCGCTTTCCGCACAGGCGGTGTGGTCGGAATGTTCACGGTGGGCCTCGGCCTGCTCGGCGCCTCCTGCGTGGTGCTCGTCTACGCGGCCGACGCGCCGAAGGTGCTGGAGGGCTTCGGCCTCGGCGCCGCGCTCATCGCCATGTTCATGCGTGTCGGCGGCGGAATCTTCACCAAGGCCGCTGACGTCGGCGCCGACCTCGTCGGCAAGGTCGAGCAGGGCATCCCCGAGGACGACCCGCGCAACGCCGCCACCATCGCCGACAACGTCGGTGACAACGTGGGCGACTGCGCCGGCATGGCGGCCGACCTGTTCGAGTCCTACGCCGTCACGCTGGTCGCCGCGCTCATTCTCGGCAAGGCGGCCTTCGGCGATCTGGGTCTGGCCTTCCCGCTGATCGTCCCGGCGATCGGCGTGGTCACCGCGATGATCGGCATCTTCGCGGTCGCCCCGCGGCGCGCCGACCGCAGCGGGATGAGCGCCATCAACCGCGGCTTCTTCATCTCCGCGGTGATCTCACTGGTTCTGGTGGCCGCCGCGGTGTTCGCGTACCTGCCGTCCTCGTACGCGGACCTGGACGGAGTCACCGAGGCCGCGATCCTCGCCCACGACGGCGACCCGCGCGTCCTCGCCCTGGTCGCCGTGGCCATCGGTATCGTGCTCGCCGCCCTGATCCAGCAGCTGACCGGGTACTTCACCGAGACCAACCGCCGCCCGGTGCGCGACATCGGCAAGTCCTCACTCACCGGACCGGCCACCGTCGTACTCGCCGGTATCTCCATCGGTCTGGAATCGGCCGTCTACACCGCGCTGTTGATCGGTCTCGGGGTGTACGGGGCGTTCCTGCTCGGCGGTACCTCGATCATGCTGGCCCTGTTCGCGGTGGCCCTCGCCGGTACAGGGCTGCTGACCACCGTCGGCGTCATCGTGGCCATGGACACCTTCGGCCCGGTCTCCGACAACGCCCAGGGCATCGCCGAGATGTCGGGCGACGTCCAGGGCGCGGGCGCACAGGTGCTCACCGACCTCGACGCGGTGGGCAACACCACCAAGGCGATCACCAAGGGCATCGCCATCGCGACCGCCGTACTCGCCGCGGCCGCGCTCTTCGGCTCGTACCGGGACGCGATCGCCACCGCCGTCGCCGATGTCGGCGCCAAGGCGGGCGAGATGGGCCTCAGTCTGGATATCTCCCAGCCCAACAACCTGGTGGGTCTCATCCTCGGCGCCGCGGTCGTCTTCCTGTTCTCCGGTCTGGCGATCAACGCGGTATCCCGGTCGGCCGGTGCGGTGGTCTTCGAGGTGCGGCGGCAGTTCCGCGAGCACCCCGGGATCATGGACTACAGCGAGAAGCCGGAGTACGGGCGCGTTGTCGACATCTGCACCAAGGACGCGCTGCGCGAACTCGCCACTCCCGGTCTGCTCGCGGTCATGGCGCCGATCGCGGTCGGCTTCACCCTCGGAGTCGGTGCGCTGGGCTCCTATCTCGCGGGTGCCATCGGCACCGGAACCCTCATGGCGGTCTTCCTCGCCAACTCCGGTGGCGCCTGGGACAACGCCAAGAAGCTGGTGGAGGACGGCCACCACGGTGGCAAGGGCAGCGAGGCACATGCCGCGACGGTCATCGGTGACACGGTGGGCGACCCGTTCAAGGACACCGCGGGCCCCGCGATCAACCCGCTGCTGAAGGTGATGAACCTGGTGGCGCTGCTGATCGCCCCGGCAGTCGTGCAGTTCACCTACGGCGACGACGCAAACGCCACCGTACGGGCCGTGATCGCAGCGCTGTCGCTGCTGGTGATCCTGGGCGCCGTCTACGTGTCGAAGCGGCGCACCGTGGCCGTGGGCGACGACGGCGGGGCGGCCGAGCGTTCGGCGAAGTCACCTGACCCGGCGGTCGTTTCGTAAGCAGGGCTCCGCAGTCTTTGAGATGTACCGGTTCAAACCACGGGCGGGCGGCGCGCATTGGCGCGTCGTCCGCCCGTGTTCGTACCCATGTGATCCGCGTGGCCGCTGTCCGTGGGAGCGGATCGGGAGCGGATTCGGTGCTTTGACGAATCGCTGCGACCGCATCGGGTCGCGTGGTGCGATGCGGACGTGATGAGGGCCTCGTATCTCTTGGTTCAAATGGATGCAAAGACTTACATATCGGACGGCTGTCATGCGATTGCCGTCCTCTTGCCGTGTATGTTCCGGGGCCGAGAGCCTTGGAAGGGACCGATCCGGTGAAGGTGAACAAGAAGCTCGCGGTATCCGTGTCAGGCGGCGCGGTACTCGTGCTCGCGCTGTCCGGCTGTACCGGCGACGACAACGAGGCCAAGGTGAATGCCTGGGCCAAGTCGGTGTGCGGCAAGGCGCAGCCGCAGATCCAGAAGAGGGCTGACGCCCAGCAGGCGATCCTCTCGACTCCCGCCGACGGCAAGCCTGCCGACATCCAGGCCGCCGACTCGAAGGCCTTCCAGGACATCGCCGACGCCAACACCGCCCTGGCGGCGGCGGTGCAGTCGGCCGGTACACCCCCGGTCGAGAACGGCGCGACCCTGCAACAGGACGCGATCAAGGAGCTCAAGGCGACGGCCGCCGCTTACGTGAAGCTGAAGGAGCAGGTCGACGCGCTCAACCTGAAGGATCAGCAGAAGTTCGGGGACGGCTTGCAGGACATCGCCGACGGGCTGTCCAAGATCGAGAAGATGGACCAGGACGCGCTGTCCAAGCTCCAGTCGGGGGAGCTGGGTAAGGCGATGGCCAAACAGCCCGGTTGCCAGAAGGCCAAGCCGTCGGGGACGGCCAGCGCGAACCCGGGCTCGGACGCCTCCGCCTCGGCACCCGCGGGTGAGGCCTCGCAACCGGCGGCCAAGCCCCCGGCCAAGCCGTCGAACGCGACCGGCCCGTCGAAGTCCCCCGGGAAGCCCTCCGGCGACTAACCCTCCCGCCCCGGCCAGCCCTCAGGCGCTGCCCGGTGGCCGGCTCGTGGACCTGGTCCGCGCCACGGCCGGTGAATCCGGGCGGTGTCTCGGCCGGTGCCTCTGCTCCGTTCCCCGGCCGTGCGCCGGTACACCGCCCTACCTCACGGGTGAGAATGGGCGGGTGAGTAAGACCCGCTTCCCCGCGAACCTCCCCGCGCCCGATCGGTCCGCCTTGCTGCGCGAGGCGCTGCTCGCCGCCGACTTCACCGCCGACGGCCTGCTCGACCTGCTCGGCGCGCCCGCGTACGCCGCGCTCGCCCGCAGTGAGACCGTCCCCGCGCTGCGCGCCACCCGCGGGGACTCCCCGCTCGAGGCGCTCGTCCGGCTGTTCCTCCTCCAGCGCACGGTCCCCTGCGGCCGGGCACGTGCCGTGCTGCCCCTGGACGAGGCCATCGCCGATGGCTGGCTGGTCGAGGACGGTGGCGGGGTACGGGCCACGGTCGACGTCCGTCCGTACGGCGGGCCTGACGGTCAGGACTGGTTCATCGTCTCCGACCTCGGCTGCGCGGTCGGCGGCGCCGGAGGCGCGAGCGGCAGCGACGAGGCGGTGGTGCTCGGCGTCGGCGGAGCTTCCACCACGCTGGCCGGCATCACGGTCCGTACCCCGGTCCCCAGCGCGCTGGACGTGGGTACCGGCTCCGGGATCCAGGCCCTGCACGCGTCCCAGCACGCGACCCGTGTCACGGCCACCGACCTCAACCCGCGGGCGCTCGGGTTCACCCGCCTCACGCTCGCGCTGTCCGGGGCGCCCGAGGCGGATCTGCGCGAGGGCTCGCTCTTCGAACCGGTCGGGTCGCAGACGTATGACCTGATCGTCTCCAATCCTCCGTTCGTCATCTCGCCCGGTGCGCGGCTCACCTACCGGGACGGTGGCATGGGCGGGGACGACCTGTGCCGCTCGCTCGTACAGCAGGCGGGAGACCGGCTGAACGAGGGCGGGTTCGCGCAGTTCCTCGCCAACTGGCAGCACGTGGAAGGGGAGGACTGGCAGGAGAGGGTGCGTTCCTGGGTGCCGCGCGGCTGTGACGCCTGGATCGTGCAGCGCGAGGTGCAGGACGTGACGCAGTACGCCGAGCTGTGGCTCAGGGACGGCGGCGACCACCGGACGCCCCCCGAGGAGTACGCGGCGCGGTACGACGCATGGCTGGACGAGTTCGAGGCGCGCGGCACCAAGGCGGTCGGCTTCGGCTGGATTACGCTGCGCAAGTCCGGCTCGGACCGCCCGTCGGTCGTCGTTGAGGAATGGCCGCACCCCGTGGAGCAGCCCCTGGGCGAGACGGTACGGGCCCACTTCGAGCGGCAGGACTATCTGCGGGCCCGCGACGACGCCGGGCTGCTCACCGACGCCTTCGTGCTCGCTCCGGAAGTGACCCAGGAGCAGGTGGGGCCGCCCGGGGCGGAGGACCCCGAGCATGTGGTGCTGCGGCAGAACCGCGGCATGCGCCGTGCCACCAGGGTCGACCATGTCGGCGCGGGTTTCGCCGGGGTCTGCGACGGGACGCTCGGTGCCGGGCGGATCCTTGACGCCATCGCCCAGCTCCTGGGCGAGGATCCAGTGCTGCTGCGGGACCGTACGCCGGGGGCCATCAGGCTGCTGGTCGAGGAGGGGTTCCTCGATCCGGTGCCGGGCGCCTCGTAGATCCCGGGGGTTCCGGTTCACCGCGGGTTCCGCACTTTCCACGCTTTCCGTGCCTTCCGTACCTTTCACGCCTTCCATTGCTTACGCGTGATTCCGGCCATTGTCCGAACAGCAGGCCGAAATGTGCTCGGAAATATGTTCGTCCCGCGTCGTCGGGCGAGGGGCCTTCCAGATTCCGGATGTCGGGCACGGTGCCGTCTGTGTGGTTCGCATGACAGTGACCAGTGCCACCCGGGCCCGCTTCCACGGTTTCTGGCGCCGCCCGGGTGAACCCGCGGCGCGTTGCCCCGGAATCCGGGCGGCTGCCGACTCCCACACCCGCCCGGACCTGCCGGTCCGGGCCGCTGGGCGGCCGTCCCGCCCGTTGTGCGGGGCGGGGGCGGCAGAGATCCGGGATGCCGCGTTCCGCATCCTCTCGGCATCCGGTTGACATCCGGCGTGGCGTTCCGGGCGGCAGGAATGGCTGGACTCGGGTTACCGTTCGAGTGGCCGTTGCGGGCTTTTGCCGTTTGACACGGGGGCGGGTTGTACCGTCACACTCCGCAGCGACAGCAGTGACAGTACGGCCCGTACGCCGTACGCCACACGCGTACGTGCGCAGCGAGCGTCGACCGGAGAGAAGAGCGAAGTTGTCCCCGACCAGCGAGACCGCACAGGGCGGCCGTCGACTCGTCATCGTCGAGTCGCCTGCCAAGGCGAAGACGATCAAGGGCTACCTCGGCCCCGGCTATGTCGTCGAGGCGAGCGTCGGGCACATCCGCGACCTCCCGAACGGGGCCGCCGAAGTCCCCGACAAGTACACCGGTGAGGTGCGCCGCCTCGGTGTGGATGTCGAGCATGACTTCCAGCCCATCTATGTCGTCAACGCCGACAAGAAGGCGCAGGTCAGGAAGCTCAAGGAGCAGCTCGCCGAATCCGACGAGCTCTACCTCGCCACCGATGAGGACCGCGAGGGCGAGGCGATCGCCTGGCACCTGCTCGAAGTCCTCAAGCCCAAGGTCCCCGTCCACCGGATGGTCTTCCACGAGATCACCAAGGACGCCATCCGCGAGGCCGTGGCCAACCCGCGCGAGCTCAACAAGCGCATGGTCGACGCCCAGGAGACCCGACGGATCCTCGACCGCCTCTACGGCTACGAGGTCTCCCCGGTCCTGTGGAAGAAGGTCATGCCGCGCCTGTCGGCGGGCCGGGTCCAGTCCGTGGCCACCCGCCTCGTCGTCGAGCGCGAGCGCGAGCGCATCGCCTTCCGCTCCGCCGAGTACTGGGACCTGACCGGCACCTTCGCCACCGGCCGCACCGGCGACGCTTCCGACCCGGCTGCCTTCACGGCCCGGCTGAACACGGTCGACGGTCGGCGTGTCGCGCAGGGGCGCGACTTCGGCTCGGACGGCAGGCTCAAGTCCGACCAGGTGCTCCACCTCGATGAGGCCAATGCCCGCGCCCTCAAGGCGGCGCTGGAGAACGCCTCGTTCTCCGTCCGGTCGGTCGAGTCGAAGCCGTACCGACGCTCCCCGTACGCGCCGTTCCGTACGACCACCCTCCAGCAGGAGGCGTCGCGGAAGCTCGGCTTCGGGGCGAAGGCCACGATGCAGATCGCGCAGAAGCTGTACGAGAACGGCTTCATCACCTATATGCGTACGGACTCGACCACGCTCTCGGACACCGCCGTCGCGGCGGCCCGGGCGCAGGTCACGCAGCTCTACGGCGCCGACTACCTGCCTGAGAAGCCGCGCACGTACGCAGGGAAGGTCAAGAACGCGCAGGAGGCGCACGAGGCGATCCGCCCCTCCGGCGACCGCTTCCGCACCCCCGCCGAGACCGGTCTCACCGGCGACCAGTTCCGCCTCTACGAGCTGATCTGGAAGCGGACCGTCGCCTCCCAGATGAAGGACGCGGTCGGTAACTCCGTCACCGTGAGGATCGCCGGCACCGGGTCCGACGGGCGGGTCGCCGAGTTCTCGGCGTCCGGCAAGACGATCACTTTCCACGGCTTCATGAAGGCGTACGTCGAAGGCGCCGACGACCCGAACGCGGAGCTGGACGACCGTGAGCGCCGTCTTCCGCAGGTCGCGGAGGGCGACCGGCTCACCGCCGAGGAGATCACGGCGGACGGCCACGCCACCAAGCCCCCGGCCCGCTACACCGAGGCCACCCTGGTCAAGGAGCTCGAAGAGCGCGAGATCGGCCGGCCGTCGACCTATGCGTCGATCATCGGCACGATCCTCGACCGCGGCTATGTCTTCAAGAAGGGCACGGCCCTCGTGCCGTCCTTCCTGAGCTTCGCCGTGGTCAACCTCCTGGAGAAGCATTTCGGACGGCTGGTCGACTACGACTTCACCGCCAAGATGGAGGACGATCTCGACCGCATCGCCCGCGGCGAGGCCCAGGCGGTGCCGTGGCTGAAGCGCTTCTACTTCGGCGAGGGCTCGGTCGCCGGCGGCTCCGGCGGCGGTGCCGCCGAAGCCGGTAACGGCGACGGCGACCACCTCGGCGGCCTCAAGGAGCTCGTCACCGACCTCGGTGCCATCGACGCCCGAGAGATCTCCTCCTTCCCGGTGGGCAACGGCGTCGTGCTCCGGGTGGGCCGCTACGGCCCGTACGTGGAGCGCGGCGAGAAGGACGCCGAGGGCCACCAGCGCGCCGATGTCCCCGCCGATCTCGCGCCGGACGAGCTGACCGTCGAGCTCGCCGAAGAACTGCTCGCCAAGCCGAGCGGAGACTTCGAACTGGGCAAGGACCCCCAGACGGGCCACGAGATCGTCGCCAAGGACGGGCGCTACGGGCCGTATGTCACCGAGGTGCTGCCCGAGGGCACGCCGAAGACGGGCAAGAACGCGGTGAAGCCGCGTACGGCGTCCCTCTTCAAGTCGATGTCCCCTGACACGGTCACCCTGGAGGAAGCGCTGCGGCTGATGTCGCTGCCGCGTGTCGTCGGTGCGGACGCCGAGGGCGTCGAGATCACGGCCCAGAACGGACGCTATGGGCCGTATCTGAAGAAGGGCACGGACTCGCGTTCGCTGGAGACCGAGGACCAGATCTTCGGCATCACGCTGGAAGAGGCGCTGGCGATCTACGCCCAGCCGAAGCAGCGCGGCAGAGCGGCGGCCAAGCCGCCGCTGAAGGAGCTCGGCACGGATCCGGTGAGCGAGCGTCCGGTCGTGGTGAAGGACGGGCGCTTCGGGCCGTACGTCACCGACGGCGAGACCAACGCGACCCTGCGGACCGCGGACAGCGTCGAGACCATCACACCTGAGCGTGGTTTCGAACTGCTGGCTGAGAAGAGGGCGAAGGGCCCGGCGAAGAAGGTCGCCAAGAAGGCGCCCGCCAAGAAGACGGCGGCGAAGAAGACCGCGGCGAAGAAGACGACGACAGCCAAGAAGACCGCGGCGAAGAAGACGACGGCCGCGGCGGCCAAGAAGACCACCACGAAGAAGGCCACGGCCAAGAAGACGGCGGCGAAGTCGGCGGCGACGCCCGCCTCGGACGAGTAGCAGCCGGACGCACACGCGGCCGGACGCCGCGACGGACTGGCCAAGGGGCCACCTCAGCGATGAGGTGGCCCCTTGCCGTACGCCCGCCCGCCCCTGGCTCCATCCGCTCTCCGCGCGTTTGTTCGGACGTGGCCACCGGTGAGTCAGTCGCTCCGGATAGGCTGGGCGGATGACGCGAGCCGAGCAGCAGGCGGCCCAGAACGCCGCCACCGACCCAGGAGCAGCAACGGCAGACGACCAGCGGGCACCCGGTGTGGACGCCCTTGCCGCGGATTCACGAGAACGCGCCGTCCGATCACTCTTGCGGGTCCCCGCCCTGCGGCGGTTGTGGGGAGCGCAGCTCATCGGCGGCATCGGCGACGCGCTCGCGCTGCTGGTGCTGATCCTGCTGGCACTTCAGGCCGCGGTCACGGCGGGGGCCTTCGGCGGCGGCTACCGCGGTGCGGCCTTCGCGGTCGCGGCCGTGTTCGGCGTCCGTGTCCTGGCCACGTTGCTGTTCGGTGCCGTTCTGCTGGGCCCGCTCACGGCGCTCACCGCACCCAGCGGCCCCCTGGACCGCCGCTGGACGATGATCGGGGCTGACGGGGTGCGTGTCGCCCTGCTGGTGATCGCCCCGCTGTGGATCGACTGGACAGCGGACACCGCCCTCGCGTACCTCCTCGCCACGGTCTTCGTCATCGGTGTCGCCGAGCGTTTCTGGACCGTCGCCCGGGAGAGTGCGGCACCCGCCCTGCTGCCCGCGCCGCCCCTGGAAGGCGCGGCCGTACGCCCCCTCCCGGACCATCGGGAAGCGCTGCGCCGGCTCTCTCTGCGCACCTCCTTCGTGGCGATCCCCGCAGGTGCCGCCGTTCTGCTGGTCACCACCCTGATCGGGAATCTGCTGGGCTCCGGAATCGCGTGGTTCTCGCTGCACCAGGCCGCACTGGGGTCGTATGTCGCCGCCGGGCTGTTCGCCGCCTGTATGTCTGTGCTGTACGCCGTCGAGCTGCCCGACGCGGCGACCCCGCGCCCCCGCTCCCCGCTGGAAGGCCTGCGCCGCCCGTCCACCGGCAGCGCACTCGGCAAGGGCCGTACGGGTGCGGTGCCACTACTCGTCCTGGCCTGTGCCGCGGT
This sequence comes from Streptomyces sp. NPDC127084, assembly GCF_042724175.1. NCBI lineage: Bacteria > Bacillati > Actinomycetota > Actinomycetes > Kitasatosporales > Streptomycetaceae > Streptomyces > Streptomyces sp. NPDC127084. Next base: position 34,130 of record NZ_JBHXFA010000007.1, on the reverse strand, counting down.
CGCCGGTGCCATCGCGTCCGCCGCGGCGGTCGCCGTACTGCACGCTCGTGACCTCGGAGGCGGCCCCGTCGCCTTCGCCCTGCTCGTCCTCGCCCTGACCGGAGGCACCGGGCTCGGCATCAGGCGGGCCCAGAGCGTGCTGCCCGCGCTGTCGCGCCGCCGGCTCCTCGCGCTGGCGATCGCCCTCACCGGTCTCGCCCTGCTGGCGCTCGGGCTGGTGCCGGACACCGCGACCGCGCTGTTCATCGCCGTACTGGCAGGCTTCGCGGCCGGAGTCGCCGCGCACCTCGGGCACGCCCTGATCGACCTGGAGACCGAGGAGCACGGCCGGGCCAGGATCACCGAGCATCTCCAGGCCGTCGTCCGTGTCGCGATCGGCCTGGCCGCGGTCGCCGCCCCGCTGCTCGCTGCGGCGATCGGCCCGCACCGCCTCGCCAACGGGGACTTCGTCTTCGCCCACGGCGGCGCCGCCTTCACCCTGATGCTGGTGGGCGCGCTGCTACTGCCCGTAGCGGCGGTCGTGCTCGCCAAGACGGACGACCGGTCAGGCGTACCGCTGCGGCGCGATCTGGCGGACGCCGTACGCCGTGGCGCCGATCCGACGCAGGCGCCCGCCGCGACGGGCTTCTTCATCGCCATGGAAGGCGGAGACGGAGCGGGCAAGTCCACCCAGGTGGAGGCGCTTGCCGACTGGATCCGTGCCAAGGGCCACGAGGTCGTCGTCACCCGCGAACCGGGTGCCACACCCATCGGTAAGCGGCTGCGTTCGATCCTGCTCGATGTGTCGTCGGCCGGTCTGTCGCATCGCGCGGAGGCCTTGCTGTACGCGGCGGACCGTGCCGAGCATGTCGACACGGTGGTCCGCCCGGCGCTGGAGCGCGGTGCGATCGTCATCTCGGACCGCTATGTCGACTCGTCCGTCGCCTACCAGGGCGCGGGCCGCGACCTCTCGCCGACGGAGATCGCCCGGATCTCCCGCTGGGCCACGGACGGCCTCGTGCCGCATCTGACGGTGCTGCTCGACGTGTCCCCGGAGACCGCCCGCGAGCGCTTCACGGAGGCGCCGGACCGGCTGGAGTCGGAGCCGGCCGAGTTCCACCAACGGGTGCGTGCCGGGTTCCTCACCCTGGCCGCCGCAGACCCGGCCCGCTATCTGGTCGTGGACGCCGGGCAGGAGCCGGAGGCCGTGACCACGGTCGTACGGCACCGGCTCGACCGGATGCTCCCGCTCTCCGAAGCCGAGGTGAAGGCCCAGGAGGAGGCGCGTAAGGCCGCCGAGGAGGCGGCCCGGCGCAAGGCCGAGGAGGAAGCGGCCCGCAAGGCGGAGGAAGAGCGCCTGGCGCGTGAGCGCGAGGAGCAGCTGGCCAGGCTGCGGGCGGAGGAAGAGGAGCGCAAGCGCCGCGAGCTGGAGGAGGCCCGCCAGCGCGAAGCCGAGCGGCAGGCGGAGGAGGCACGGCAGCGCGCCGAGGAGGCTCGTCGCCTGGCGGAGGAGGAGCGCCGTCGGCGGGAAGCCGAGGAGAAGGCCCAGCTCGAAGAAGAGGAGCGCAGGCGTCGGCAGGCCGAGGAAGAGGCACGCCTGCGCGCGGAGGCGGACGAGCGCCGCCGGGAGCGGCAGCGCAAGGCGGAGGAGGCTCTGCTTCGCGCGGAGGAGGCTCGCAGGGCGGCTGAGGCGGCATCCGCGGCGGCGGCGGCAGCGGCGGTCCAGGCAACGCAGCAGCAGCCCGCGGTCGGCGACATGGCGCAGACGGTGGAGACGCCGCGCCCGCGTATCGACATGGCGAAGCCCGACACTGCGGACTCCGACCGCGGCACCGAGACGGATGCCGAGACCACCGTTCTGCCCCAGGTCCCTGACGCCGGACAGCGCGGGTCGGATGCCGAGACCACCGTTCTGCCCCAGGTCCCTGACGCCGGACAGCGCGGGTCGGATGCCGAGACCACCGTCCTGCCCCAGGCCCCTGACACCGCATCGCACGGGTCGTCGGGCGCCGCCCCGGACCGGCCGGCCGATGAGACGGCTGTGCTGCCTCCGGTACGGGACACCGGCCTCGCGGACCGGGTGCCGCGCGGCATCTTCCGGGACGAGCAGCCGACCGGGGCCGGCGAGGACCGTACGCGCGAGCTGCCGCAGGTCGATGAGCAGGGGCGGCCACGGCCGCGCTCCGACTGGGCGGAGGAGACCCCGCTCGATGACCTGCCGACGCTGGCGGACGAGCTGCTGGGCCCGCATGGCGACGACGGCGATGCCGAGGACGGGGGCCGCTACCGCCGCCGGCGGGTGGCCCGCCGCCCCCCCGGGGGGGGGGCGCGGTATCACAAAACCCCACACCCCCACACCCCCCCACACTCGCGGGG